>JBMOIK010000027.1:0-21420 GCA_049317365.1 Rectinemataceae bacterium
TTCGACGAGCACCAACACCTTGAAGGCAGCAAAAATGAAGACCCGGTACAGCCGCCAGGGACGGCGGAGGAGGGCGAAAACCCATTCAAGGCCGCGATCGACAAGAACCTGGGGCGGCCTTTCCATGGCATGCGCGAAGATCCAGAAAAGGTCTGAGCACCAGAGGTAGATGCCGGAGTTGAAGGCTGGAAGCTTGCGCGGAATCCAGCGTTCGCCGCCAGGGATACCCTTGCCGACCAGGAGGAGGGTGGGGGAAGCCTTTCTGACCGCCTCGATGATGGATTCCTCCTGCTGCCGCGGATAGTTGCCCATGTGGCGGCCGACGAGCTGCATGCCGGGAAAGGTTGACCTGAGGTTGGCCTCGGCCTTTTGCACGATCGTGCGAGTCCCGCCAAGGAGGTAGGTGGTCTTGCCGTGTCGCTCGAGGGCGCCCAGGACCTTGATTGCGAATTCGAAGGGCTGATAGCGCGTGGGGAGGGGCTTTTTCAGGAACTGGGCGGCCTTCACGATGGAGGGTGAGATAGGGATCACGAGGCTCGCGCCTGCGACCATGGTGCGGAATTCCACGCGCTGCCGTGCACGCATGAGATCCCAGACTGAAAGGAGGATGATCTGGTGGTTGGTTCCGTCCTCGAGGGCGGACACACGTTCGTCCAGTTCGGCTTCGGGCAGGTCATCCAGGGGAATGCCCAGGATGGTGATTCGGTTCAGCCGCTTGTGAGGTTCCATGTATCGCGCTCCGACATGATTGTTTGGATGGCTCCTAGTGCATACAGCGCCGCCGTCCCTGCCCGCAATACCGCTCCCGGAAGCGATACAGGCGCGAAGGCCCGATCCCGGAGAAAGGCAATCTCCGCATCCGAGAATCCACCCTCGGGGCCGACGCAGACCAGTATCTCCACAGGCGCGGCAGAAAGATAGTCGTGGAGCTTGCGTCTCGAAAGAGGCTCCTCGTGGAGGACCAGGGCCAGGCGCGCAGCGCTGCCTGGGCCAAAGATCCCCGGCAAGGCTTCGAGCGATACGATAGCTTCCACCCGGGTTGGCACCGGCGAGCCCGACTGCCCGAGCGCTTCGCGAACGACCCGTTCGAAGCGTTCCTGCCGGCCTCTGGCAGCGAGGCCACCCAGGCTTCGCGAGCTCGTGAAGGGGATGATCCGCTCGACACCAGCCTCGGTGGCCTGGCGCAGCACCGCATCGAAGGTCTCGCCCTTGAGGAGGGCCAGGGCGAGGGTGATCCGGGGGAGGGCGGGCCCCTGGCGCGCCGTGGCTTGTGCCACAGCGGCTGGTCCGACCGGGTCGGTTCTTGCCTGGCCGGCGGCATATCCGGGGGCAGCCCCGGCGATAGTGAGAGTGCCGGCGCCACGGCCGCTGCGGAAATCTTCCAGCTGTGCTGGAACCATCCCCGCGGGCTCCACCGCAAGCAGCACCTCGCCCTCGCCCACCGAGCTGATCACGCAGGACCAGCGCCCTCCTCCAGCGTCGATGGCTGGCAGGCGCTCGCCTGGCCCAAGCCTGAGCACCCGCGTGAGGTGGCGGGCTTCTTTCCCGAAGATCCTGCACTCCGGTCCGCCGTCCCAGGACCGGGGCAGTATGAGTTGACGCAGGGGCGTCCCTATTTTTTCGTGCCGGGGGTGGAGGCCGCCAGCTTGTCCATCGTTTCCTTTACTGTTGCGGAAGCCTCGATCAGGCTCTTGAAGTCGGGACGGTCGAGCGTCGAGAGGGCCGTCGTAAGGCCCGTGTCGAACTCAAGGTCATAGGCGGGGGCGACGCTCGTCCTGGACAGGCGCTCCTTTATGATCATCGTGATTACCCTGAGGGGCAGCTTGATGCCGTCGGCCAGGACCTTGGCGGCAAAGTTGTCACGCTGGGCTCGGCTGGCGTTCGGATTGGCTTCCACCCAGGACTCGATGGCGCCCGAGGAGATGAGTTTCTGGAGTTCGGCGGCCTCGGCCTCGCTGAGGTCAGGCTCCTTGATCGCGATATCCGGCGTGATGCCGTACTTGTCGATGCTGCCGCCGGAGGGCGTGTAGTAGCGCGACACCGTGAGCTTGAAACCCGTGGCATCGATGGGATAGATGCGCTGTACGACGCCCTTGCCGTAGGACTTCTCGCCCAGGATGAGGGCCCTTCGGCTGTCCTTGAGCGCTCCGGAGAGGATTTCCGAAGCACTGGCGGTGCCCTTGTCGATGAGGACGACGATCGGGATGTCCTTGGCTATCGAGAGATCCGATTTCGCCGTTTCGACCTTGTTTTCGTAGGGGATGCGGCCCTTGGTGGAGACGATCGTCCCCTTGTCGAGGAAGAAGTCCGAGATCTGCACCACCGAGTCCAACAGTCCGCCCGGGTTCGAGCGCACATCGATGATGAGGGCCCTGAAGCCGTCGGTCTTGAAACCCTTGAGGGTTTCCTGCACGCGGGGAACGGTCTGGGGGGAGAAGTCGATGATGCGGAGGTAGCCGACGGGTCCCTTGTCCGTGGGGATGAGGGCCTTGCGGACGGTCGGGATCTCGATGATGGCGCGCGCGACGGAAATGTCAAACTCGAGGGCCTTCCCGCGCTTGATGTGGAGGGCTACGGTGGTGGCAGGCTTGCCCCTGATCTTGCCCATCGCGTCATCGGTGGACATCGGTTCGGTGGTCTCGCCGTCGATAGCCGAAATGAGGTCGCCTGGCTTGAGCCCCGCCTTCCAGCCGGGAGTATCCTCGATTGGCGACACGATCTCGATGTAGCGGGGCGCGTCCTCCGGGAGGCGTGGGTCGCGGGCCTGCTTGGAGATGTAAAGGCCGACACCTCCGAAGACTCCCTCGGTGAGGTCGTTCATGCTGCCCATCATCTTGTCGGTGAGGAAGACCGAGTAGGGATCGCTCAGGGACTCGAACATCCCCTTCATCGCTCCCTCGTAGAGGACCTTGGGATCGACTGAGTCGACATAGTTCTTGAGGATGAACTGGTAGACCTGGTCGAAGAGCTGCGTGTAGGCCGTGGCATCCTTTGCCCCGCCCTGGAGGGACTGGGCCGCCGCCTTCGGGACGGAGATCGAAAACGCTGAGAGGATGACCATGGCCAGGGCAATGCCGCCCCAGGCGATCCGGTTGCCGGAGTTGCTGTCGTTCTTGTGCATGAGGGCTAATATCCGGGTGTGTTGCCGGGCGGTCAAGGCCCGGAGCCTAACAAACGACTTCTGTGGCGATAAGCGGGGGCTGGCCGCCTGGTCAAGCGTGATATACAAGGCCAATCCTTGTATCGGCTGAGCTGGTGACCTACATTTAAACGCAGAGTCTCTGCCCGTTGTAATTGGGTTTCCAAGGGGGCGGTCATGACCAGCTGCGGCAGCTTCGGACAAAGTGGGAAATCCACGCCACTCCATGTCAGCCTCATCTACCGGGATGGGGACGAGAAGCGCCATTTCATCTCGCGTTTCCTCGCCGAGGGTCTGGACAGGGGCGAGTGCGTCGTGTACCTCGCGGATGAGGGTGACGCAGACAGCGTACGCGCCTGGCTTGCGGAAGAGTTGCAGGAGCGGGGTCGTGAGGTCGACCTCGGAGACATCGAGGTTTTCGATGCCCTGTCCAGCTATTGTCCGGAGGGGCATTTCTCGATTCAGGCAATGCTGACAAAGCTCGGGGACATGCTCGACGGCATCGAGGCTGCGGGCGGCCCGGGCCTGCGCGTCACGGCGGAGATGACCTGGGCGCTCAAGGGCATACCTGGCTCGGAGGGGCTCATGGAGTACGAGGCGAGGGTTGGAGAACTCATGGCTATGCGCCCCTTCAGCGCGGTGTGCCAGTACGATGCGCGGCGCTTCGATGGAAGAACCCTCTACCATGTCCTGCAGACCCATCCCTTTGTGGCCACAAGGAAGGGTTACGTAGCCAATCCGGCCAGCATCCAGCCTGCGGAATTCCTGCGGAGGTTGTAGCGTCTCCCGCTCTCAGCTTCCTGTAAACGCCCTCCACAGCGGCTCGGTCTCGGGGAAGGGTGCCAGGAGCGTGAGGGTTTCCCGCGTCTTTGGCTGTGTCAGTACTAGTTGCCATGAATGGAGCATGATGAGGCCGTTTTTCGTGGTGCGCTTCGCCCCATACTTGACGTCGCCCCGTATCGGCAAGCCCGCGGCCGCGAGCTGGGCGCGGATCTGGTGGTGGCGGCCGGTCTCGAGTTCCACCTCGAGGAAAAAGTAGCGCTCGGAGCGGGCGACAAGCTTCCACGAAAGCTTTGCCTCCTGGGACTCTGAGGCGACCGCACCGGGGGCAAGGACGCGGACTATGTTCTTGCGCTTGTCCCAGGCGAGACGGTTCACAAGGCTTCCTGATGCACTAGTTGGTTCTTTCTCGACGCAGGCGACATAGCGCTTGCCGATGCGGTGCTCGCGGAAATCGGCCTCGAGGGTTTCGAGGGAGCGATGTGTCTTGGCGAAGATGACGGCGCCGGAAGCCCGGCGGTCGATGCGATGGGCGGCCTCGAGGAAGGCTGCGGCCGCAACATCGGTCCCTGCCTCACCACCGCGGGCGACGAGCATCGCGCGGAGGAGGTCCTGGAGTGCTGCGTCACCGGACTTCTCCGCCTGGACAGGCAGGGGTGCGAGCTTGTCGACGACCAGGATGTCCGCATCCTCGTGGATGGAGCGCCACTGTTCGACGCTGGCCTGGTTGATTGGCACTGTGCCTGGCTCCGTTTTCCCTTCCATGTCCCTTCCTCTGCACGATCCGCGATCGGCGACAGTAGCATGGGCCGAGTGGGCCTGTCCGGCATTCTTGAAAAGCCCGCGCATTGAGGTTATCCTAGTCCTGTGGCCATAGGATCGATAACGTCCATTGCCTCCCTGCCCAACCTCCTGGGGCAGCGGCGGGTCGGAGCGCTTGGAGCCATCGGCAGGGACGAGGCCCTCGGTCCCATCGAGCCCGTTCGCCCGGTCGGTCGCGACGATGACCCTACAGCCTTCGACAAGGCGGGCGAAGCCAAGGAGTCCGGCTCCCAGACAGCCTCCTCGCTGGCCCCAAGCCTCGATCGCCGTAGCGCATCGGCCATTCTCGGGCGCAACCGCGTTTCCGAAACCGACTCGAGCCTCGCCGAAAACCGTCTCGAGAAAGAAAGCGCAACCAAGTCCGCAAGACCGAACCTGAGTCTGGATCCCGCCCGGCCCAGCGAAAGCGAGATCAGGGACCGGCTCAGCCAGCTCCAGGGCGAGAAGGGTCGCATCCAGCGCGGCCGAGGGGATGCCCAGGCCCAGCAAAGCAGCGAGACTACTGCCATGATCGCCAAGCTCAAGGCCCGCGATGGCGAGGTGCGTGGACACGAGGCGGCGCACATCGCCGCGGGCGGGCGCTACGTTACAGGCGGGGCGAGCTACAGCTACCAGAAGGGTCCGGACGGTGTCCAGTACGCAATCGGAGGAGAGGTGGGCATAGACTCCTCTCCCATCCCGGGTAAACCGCAAGAAACTATTGCCAAGATGCAGGTTGTACGTGCAGCAGCCACCGCGCCGGCCGAACCCTCCGGCGCCGACCTTGCGGTTGCGGGTGCCGCCGCCCAGGTCATGGCCTCGGCTGTAGCCAGCCTCGCCGAAGAGCGCGCCAAGGCCGGGGCGGAAGCCGCCACGGGTAGCGGCACCGCCGCTGCCAAGGGTACTGCCGCAGCCAGGCCCACCGACGCAGCCGGCAGGCCTTCCGACGCAGCCGGCAGGCCCACCGACGCAGCCGGCAGGCCCACCGACGCAGCCGGCAGGCCCACCGACGCAGCAAGCGGCGAAAAGGCCGACCGCAGCACGGAATCCGCTTCGCGCGAGGCTTGGGGAATGCCGACCGCAAAGCCAGAAAGGGCTTCTACGCTGCAGCCCTTCGCCGGTAAACCCACCAGAGGCTGGAATGGCGAAGCCGCTCCAGGTTCGATCATCGACCTCGTAGCATGAGGTCCTCATGTCGCGGCCGGCTCTCCGCCCCTGTCGTTGGCTGTGCCATTCTTTTTGGCCTTTTTGGCTGTGCCACTGTCCCGGAAATCCAGCAGGCCCCTCCACCACTTCCCGCAGTCGCCGAGCATGACATCCGTGAATACAGGCTCTCGGTGGAGTATTACAACCAGAATGAATTCGGCCGTACCCAGGAGATCGTCGCCTACCGCGCAGGGGTCGGCATCGGGCGTGAGGGGGACAGGGACATCATCCGCTGGCACTCCTACGACCGAGCACTGGCTACCAATGACAGGGGCGCCGAGTGGGGCGATTTCGTCCCCGATGCAGTCGATGCGCTGCGCTTCGAACCCTATGTCCCCGGCACTGGGCTGGCCTACGCCTGGGGCGTTTCCGATTTCGACCTGGCTTCCTTTGCGCTGATTCCCGGCATCCGCGATGCGCCCAAGGATCTGACGGGTTTCCAGCTCTACATGCACGCCATCGACCTGTTTACCGGCTACAAGGTCTATCCTGCAATGATCAACAATCCAGCCATGCTCGGACCGGAAAACAAGCCCCTGGCCACGGTCGGCGACAGGGTCTTTTCCGACCAGCGCCTCAACGAGCTTCATCTCATGGACTGGAAGAACCTCGGGAAGGACCTCGTCATGCAGACGGGTTTTGTCGAGATCAGCTACCTGGCCGATGTCATGCTGAAGGGGAAGCCGCTCCGCCTCTACAGTTTCCAGCAATCCCAGCGCTTTGGCCAAACCCTCACCTATCAGGGTTTCATCATGCCGATGGACGAGACCACCCGCTTCATGGGGCATGTCTGGCTCGACGCCGACGGCGCGCTCGAGAAGATCGAGTTCCAGGAGTATGTCTACGTCCTGGTCCATGCGCCGATGTTCATCGACAAGGTCGCGCATACAAAGCGGCACTTCGTACTGGAGTTGATGGCGGAGGGGGAATCCGTCGGAGGCTGAACCTACGGGATCTGATCCCGACGGTCATGGCAGTATGCGTTAGTACGAACCGCCCAGAAGCTCAGCAACCGAAATATCTTCATCCAGCGAAGGCCAGTGTATCCCGATCCCCCCGCCGATGAGGCGCCACTCATCGAGATCCCTGGAAGATGCATCACGTAGACGGGGATACCACTCGAGGGGGATTGTGAGGACCCTCAGTAGTAGGTGCCTGGCTCGTGGGGTCTGCAAGCCCTTGGTCACATGATCGCTAGAAAAAACATTGAAATCTTCTCGGGGCGCGCCTATGCTTGTGCGAAGGGGGAAACTGAAATGAGGCGAATCGTTGTGATCTTGGTGGCTGGACTCTTTTTTCTGTCGGGATTTTCCACGTTCGCGGCGGACGAGAATGCCGCGGCCAAAAATCAGGCCACGGGCTTGATCGACAAAGCTGTGGCCCATATCAAAAAGGTGGGTACCGAAAAAGCATTCAAGGATTTTACGGACAAGAACGGCGGCTTTGTCGATGGTGCATTTTACATCTTCGTCGTCGATTTCAAGGGACTCACCCTGGCTCATGGAGGCAACCCCGGACTGGTCGGTCAAAGCATGCTCGACTTGAAGGATGCCGACGGTAAATACTTCATTCAGGATTTCATCAAGGTGGCCAAGGAAAAGGGCGCAGCATGGGTCGACTACAAGTGGTCCAACCCGACAACCAAGAAAGTCGAGCCAAAAAGCACGTATGTGAAAAGGTACGAAGGTTCGGACTACTTCCTCGGCTGCGGCATCTATCTCAAGAACTGACCCTTTCCCGTTCGGAACCATGGAGAATCGAAGCACTGGTGAATATGGCCTGGTCTCGTGCCATATTCATCAGCACCTGCGATATATCCAGTCGCCGAGCGAGCCGAGGCCATCCAGCCGGACGATACTCGATCCGGTGGCGACCAGCATCACGAGATGCCGCGAAGAGGTACCCCGAACATGAAGATCAAGAATAAGCTGTTGGTCAGCCCCGCGGTGGGTTTCTTCTTCCTGCTGGTGCTGCTCGGCACGGTGTATTGGGGCATGCAGGTGCAGCGGGCCGCCCTCGACGATATCTGCATGAACAGGATCAAAAGGTATCAGTCGAGCGCGAGTTTTTACGAGAGGATCCTTACCTACCACATGGGGCTCTACCGGCTCATCGCCCGGAGCGGCAGCGGATATGACGCAGCAAAAATCATCGAGATGGGCGAAGCGGCGAAGCGAGCCCTCGGCGGCGTCATGGAGGAAATCAAGTCCGTGTCGACTTCGAAGACTCTCGACGCCAAAGAGGAGGCTCTTTACCTGAAATCCCTCGAACAATTGACTGAATACGCCGATTGGTCCGGCCGGGTGATCGGCATCGTTGCCTCCGACCTTTCCATCGCCAACATGTTCATGGGAACCGCCGAAGACAAGATGACAGTGTTGCAGGAATCGCTCATGGCGCTCAAGGACCTCGAGCAGCGACTGATGGAGGAAGCCTACGTCGCAGCCGCGCGCAACTCCGATTTCGTCCTCGCGATGCTGATCGCCATTTTCATAGTCGCCATCGCGACATCGGTCGCCGTCGCCCTCCTCCTGGGTCGTCAGATCATGCGTTCGGTCGAGAGGCTGATGAATCGGGCGGAGGACCTGTCGAAGGGGACGGGCGATCTCACGCTTACCACATCGGTCGACACGCGAGACGAAATCGGCAATCTCGGTCGCTCCTTTGACGGATTGATCTCGAAACTTGAGCAAAGCATCGCCCACGTCAAGGAAGTATCGGAAAAGAACAAGAAGATTGGCGGGACTCTCAGCAAGATAGCGGCCGACACTTCGGCTAACACCCGCGAGATCTCCGTAACCGTCAACTCAAGCAAGGAGAACATCAACCGTCTGGATGGCGAGATTCAGGATTCAGCGCATATCGTCAACGAGATCGCGCAGCACATCGCGCAGATGGCGAAGGCGATAGAGAATCAATCCGCGGCGGTCACCCAATCGTCGGCGGCAATCGAGGAGATGGACGCTTCGATCCACGCGATCTCCTTGATTACCGAGCAGAAACGGGAGCTCTCCGATAGGCTTTCGCGTACCGCCGTCGTCGGCCTGGATAAGATGCGGGAATCGTCGGAGGCGATAGCGAAGGTATCCCGGTCCGCCGAAGAAGCGGTTGGGCTTGTGGCCGTGATCAACAAGATCACAGCCAATCTCAATCTCCTGGCCATGAATGCCGCCATCGAGGCTGCGCATGCAGGTGAGTCGGGGAAGGGCTTCGCGGTTGTCGCCGACGAGGTTCGCAGGCTCGCCGAACAAACAGCCATCAACGCCAAATCGATCGCCGCGACCTTGAAAGGCACATTGGCCGACATGGGGGTGGCGATCCATGTCAACACTGCCGCCAAGGGCTCGATCGAGGAACTCATAGCGGGAATCGAGAACATCATCGGAGCCATGGAGGAAACGCGCTCGGGTATGAGCGAGCTGTCCGTCGGCAGTTCGGAGATCGTGAAGGCGGTGGAGTCGCTGATGGATATGACCCAGGAAATCGGCGTAAGATCCACAGGCATCGACGAAAGTGCCACATCCATCAGGTCCGCCATGGATCGCGTCACGGGTCTGTCCTCCGAGACGGCTGCCGCCATGGAACAGATCAGCGTGGCTGTCTTCCATACCTCCGAGGCGATGGCCCGTTTAACCGAGGTCGGGAAGCAGAACGAGGAGAGGCTGTTCGAGATCGATGGGGAGCTCGCCCAGTTCAAGACGCGCCCCCGATGATCGCCTCATTGGCTGTGTTCCTTGGCGGGTAATCAGGACACCCATGCCTGCCAAACAGGAAAGCAGGAGGCGTCTCACGTATCCACCGCCCGCGAAGGCCTTGTGTGCCCTTTCCCTCGCAGCAGAGCTCGCGGCGAGCCCCGGCCCGGAGCCCATCCGGGTCTTGACCCGGGATCGTTGCGAGTTCATCCTCAGATATTGCAGTAGTCGTGTAGGAAATTGAGGGAGACTGTCTCGACTTTCAGGCATCATTGTGGAAGGCCTGGTTCACGCTAGATTCGGCTTACACAGCTATCGTATCCCACACTGGGAGTCAGACCCCTAAGGAGCACCCATGAGCATCCACATCGCCGCAGCCAAGGGCGAGATCGCCGAAGCCATATTGCTGCCCGGAGACCCCCTCCGCGCGAAGTTCATAGCTGAGAACTGGCTTGAGGAGCCGGTACGTTTCAACGAGGTCCGAAACATGTTCGGCTACACCGGCCGCTACAAGGGCGCGAGGGTTTCGGTCATGGGGACGGGCATGGGCATGCCGAGCCTCTCCATCTACGTCAACGAACTTCTCCGCGATTATGGCGTGAGGAAGCTCATCCGCGTCGGCACCTGCGGGGCCCTGGTCGAGAAGGTGAAGATCCGCGACCTCATCCTGGGAATGGCCTCGTCGACGGATTCCGCGGTCAACAAGATCCGTTTTGCGGGCATGGACTATGCGCCGACAGCCTCCTTCAGGCTCCTGGCCCTGGCCAACAAGATAGCCACGGAGTCGGGCTTCACTGTCCACGTCGGTCCCATCCTGTCCAGCGACTCCTTCTATTCGGAGGATCCCAACCAGTGGAAGCTCTGGGCCCGATTCGGGATCCTCGGCGTGGAGATGGAGAGCGCGGAACTCTACACGCTCGCCGCGAAGTTCGAAGCCGAGGCCCTTGCCATCCTCACGGTGAGCGACCACCTCGTCAGCGGCGAGGCGACACCCGCCGTCGAGCGCCAGACGCAATTCAAGGCCATGGCGGAGCTGGGACTCAGGACGGTGACCTCGTAGCGCCGAGCGCTACGCGCTGCGGCTTCAGGCGACCGGAAGCCCGGCGGGCTCGAAGCTGCAGCGGTAGCGGCCCATGCTGCCGCCGGGCTCTTCGATGCTGTCCGTGCGGAAGCCGATCCTTTCGTAGAAGCCCCTGGACTCGTCGTCGGTCTCGAGCTCCACGATACGCGGGTCGCCCCTCCGGATGGCCTCGTCGATGAGGGCTCGGCCGATGCCCCTGCCGCGATCTGCGATCTCGACTGCTATGTTGGCGATGATCATGGTGGAGCCGTCCATCTCGTAGGAGATGCAGCCGATTTCCCGGCCCCCCTTGTCCCTGAACACCAAAAGGCGGGCCGCCTCGTTCCGCATTTGGTACTGCACGCGCTCAGCGGTCTTGCCCTCTGTCGGCATCCAGGTCGAATATCCAAAGACCCTGAGCAGATCCCCGCTCAGCGGTCCCGTCGAAAGCTCCTCGATCACACAACGCTCCAGATAGGTCGGTCGATCGCCCCTGGGGCGAGGCAGTCATAGTAGCGGCAAACTCGATCCCTGCCCAGCACTGCGCGGCAGGTCGGGCCGCCTCACAGCCCCCTCATGGGCTTCCAGCCTGCGCTTCGGTGCCGGTCTGGATCAGGCCAAGGCGATTCGATTCGAGGACGATCGCGTGCACTGGCTCGTCGGGAGCAGGTCCGGAAAGGGAGAGCCCGAGGTCGGGCCCGAGCTGACGCAACACGACGGGCCGACCGCTATCGAGTTCCCTCGCTGTCACCCCCTGTCCAACCCTGAGGTCTCTGACGACCAGCTCCCCGTCCTTGGGCTCCTCCATCAAGAGGATGTTGAGTCGTTCGCCTTCAGCGGAAAGGGAGTGCGTAAAGCGGAGGGGGAGTCCCTCCCTCGTTGCCCCTTCGGCGCGGCTCCAGGGCCTCGTTCCATAGATGGCCTGGCCGTATTTCCCGAGCCAGGAACCGAGGCCGAGGAGGAGCCGCTCCTGCGCTTGCGGAATGCTTCCATCCGCCCTCGGCCCGACATTGAGGAGGAGGTTTCCGTTCTTGCTGACGATGTCCACGAGCATCCGCACGAGTTCGGGCAGGGCCAGGTGATCGGCCTCGCCCTCCTCCCGGTTGTAGCCGAAGCCCAGGCCCATGCCCCTGCAGGTTTCCCACTTCGCAGGGGCTATGTCCTTCATGACAGCGAACTCCGGCGTGCTGTAGTCGAAATGCGGTGGCTTGGTGTTGCCCGTATTTCCCTGCCTGAGGAGCTTCATCGAATAGGAGTTGAGCAGGGCACGGCCAGGCGCAGATCGGACGACGGCGTGCATCCACCGGGGCAGCTGCCCCCAGCGGTCGTTGATCAGGCCTTCCGGGTTCCTGTTGTAGAAATATGCGAATAGTTCATAGGGATTGCTTCCCGGCGGATAGGCTATGTCGCCCCAGAGGATGGCGGGATCGTAACGGTCGATCAGTTCCTTCCAGTGGTCCAGCTGGTAGCGGGCATAGCGCCGGTCTATAGGGCCTCCTTCTGAGAGGAGGCCGGTAACATCGGCCATTGGCTTTTTCGTGAGGGAGAGGTCCAGGGCGCTCGAGTAGTAGAGTCCCATGCGCATCGATCGCGAGCTGACCTCCCGGCCGAGCTCGCCGACGATGTCGCGCTCCATGCCGTAGCCCGGGATGGCATAATTGGGCGTTTTACTCGGCCACAGGAGGAAGCCGTCCATGTGCTTGGTGACCAGCACGACATAGCGCGCCCCCGCCTGCTGGAACAGCCGGGCCCAGGCCTCCGCCCGCCAGGCTGCGCTTTCCTTCTTGAAGGCTGGAGCGAAGTCGAAATACGAGGCGCCCGGGCCGTAGGTCTTGATGTGGTGCAGGTTGGCCGGGCTTCCCTTGATGCGGATGGAGTTGATGTACCACTCGGCATAGGGCATGTTGGTGAAGAAGGAGCGGTAGCCCTCCTCCCTCATTATCCTGTTGATATCCCCTCGCCCGATCGGCGCGTAGGCAGGGACGCTGAAGAGTCCCCAGTGGATGAAGATCCCGAACTTGGCGTCATGGAACCAGGGTGGCACCTGGTGCTGCCTGAGGGATTCGAGGGTGGCTTCATAGGGCATGGGACCTCCTAAACTGTCGTGCCGAGATCCTTCGCCGCCTTCCTGAGCAGGTTCATCTGAGACTCATCCTCGGCGTAGGAACCCGCCTCTCCGACCACACGCCGTGCCTCTTCGGGATCCAGGCCGAGCCTGACGAGGATGGCTGAGGCCAGCGTTCCCGTGCGTCCGATCCCGGCCGCACAGTGGACGAGGAAGCGTTCGCCCGAGGACAGTCCCCCGGCGATCCGGTCCAGGAGGGCGATGAAGGCCCTGTAGTCGCGGGGAATGCCATAGTCGGGGATGGGGAAGGGGAGGTCCTTCCACGCGATGGTCGTGAACCTGAGTGCGTCGAAGTATTCCGGGGACTTCTCCTCGGTCTCGGCGTCTGAAGTGAGGCGGACGACCGTGCCGATGCCCTTTGCGGCGATCTCCGCTGCATCCAGGGCGAAGGGATTGCGGCGGCCCGGCATGGAATTGAGGTAGATCTCGCCGTTAATCCCGGGAGGGAGTGGCAGCCTGCGGAAGGACATGGGACCTCCTCTCAGTTCTTCCCGCCGAGCTCGAGTATCAGCTCGACCTCGCCGCGCGAGATTTTCACGGCGCGGGCTATTTCCTCGGTGGCCCAGCCCTGGCGGGCGAGCTTGCGTACGGTTTCCTGCACGGTGCCGGGCGGAGCGCCCTTGCCCCGCTTGTCGCTGCCTTCTTCCTTCAACAGCGTCGACAGGAGCTTGAGCTGTTCTTCGGCCTGGCGGTTGATCTCCTCGAGGCGGGTCTCCGCGCGGGCGAGCCACTCGCGGACCTTGCGCGCCTCCTCGAGGCGGCGGTCGGTCTCGGCCAGGATCGTGTCCAGCTCGGCGAGTTTTTTCGCGGCTGCGTCGAGGCGGTCCTTGCCGGCCGAGAGGGTCTGGACGCTGCGGTCCACCTCGGCGACGCGCTCGGGCAGGCGTTTGAGGTCGGCAGCGAGGGTCGCGACCGTGCGCTCGATCTCGCCGACGGTGCGGAAATTCTTCTCGACTGCCTCGACGGTGGCGTCGATGACCTCGCCCTTCTTTTCAAGGCGCTCGTATTTCGACTCGGCTTCGGTGGACAGCTCGAGGAGCTTCCGGATACGGCTCTGTGCCTCGGTGAGGGCGTCGCCCTGGCTCGTGAGCTCCGTCATGCGGCGGTCCACTGCCCCGGCGACGGTCTCGATGCGGGCGAAGCCGTCCTCGAGGGCATCCACGCGTTTTTTTTCCGAGAGGAACTTCGTGATGCGCTGGTTGGTCTCTTCTTCCTGCTTCTTCACGGCCTTGAGCTGGTTCTCGAAGTCGCCGAGGGCCTGCCTCCGGGTTTCGAGTCCGGCCAGCTCGCCCTTCATGATCGCGATGGACTCGGCCAGCCTGGCCGCGAGCTCGTCACTCCGCTCGAACACGCGGGTCTGGGCCACAAAGGCTTTCTGCTCGCGGTCGATGCCGGAGAGGACCTGGGTCAGGCGCTGGGCCTCCGCGTCGATGCGGCCCAGGGCTGCGGCGCGGGCCGAGTCGAGGCCGAGGCCGAGGTTCTGCGCGGCTTCCCGGAAGGCCGCGCTCCGCTCGTCGATGCCCGAAAGGAGCTCGCGCGAGCGCTTCGACTGGTCCGAGACGAGTTCATCGTAATTATTGGAGAAGCCGGTGAGGGCCTCCCGGACGCGCGTCTCGAGGTTCTCGCGGAGACCGGCGCCGCGTTCCGACAGCGAGGTGAGCTCGCGGCCGATGCGGTCACGCTCCTCCTCCGACCTGGAGATCCACTGGTCCCGCTGTCCTTCATAGTCGGTACGAATCGTGACGATGAGGCCATCGAGATCGCCCCTCCAGGCCTCGAAGTCGGAGCGGAGCCGCTGCCCCGTCTCGTCGATGTCCTTCTGGAATCCACCCTTGAAGGCCTCGAGCGTGCGTGCGATCTCCTCCTTCATCGAGCGGAGATTCGCCTCCTCGCCGGCCAGGGCGGCTGTCATCGAGGACAGGCGCCGCTGCGCATCCTCGCTGGCGACGGCTACACGGGCCGATGCGTCCTCTGACATCCGGGCGATCTCCGACCCGAGCCGCGCGTCGAAGACCTGCCGCGTCTCGGCGAGGTCGCGCACGAAACCCTCGCGGAGGGAGGCGATGCCCTCGGTCGATGCGATTGCCTCGGCCTCGAGGACTGAAAGGCGTTTGCCTGTCTCTTCGCTGGCGGCGGCGACACGGCCGCTGGCCTCGGTCCCGAGGCGGGCAATCTCCCCGTCGAGCCTGGCATCGAAGGCCTGGCGCGCCTCCTCCAGTTCGCCCGACAGGGCATCGCGGAGGGCCTGGAGGCCCTGGCGCGCGGCCTCTCCCCCGGCATCGAGCTCTGAAAGGCGCTTGCCGGTCTCGTCCCCGACGGCGGCGAGGTGGGTATCGGTCTCGGCAGCAAGTTGTGCAAGCTCGGCCTGCACCCGAGTCGAGAAGTCGATGCGGGCCCTGGCCAGCTCCTCGGACAGCGAGGAGCGAAGTTCCTGGAGCGAATCCGCGGTGGTCCTGGATTCGGCGAGGATCTCCGTGACGCGGCGGCCGCTTTCCTCGGCGGCGGCAGCGATGCGCGCGCTGGCCTCCTCTGCGAGGCGGCCAACCTCGGACTCGAGGCGGGTCACGAAACCGCTCTGTGCCTCGTCAAGCGCGCTGTCCAGCTCGGAGCGCAGCTTCTGGACAGCCTCCCCGGCCTCCTTCGACACGGCATCGATCTCAGAAAGCCTTAGCCGGTTGGTGGTATCGGAGCTGGACAGCCGAGTCTCGATGTTTCGGTCGAAGGCCTCGACGGCTGCCTCGACGGCTGCCAGACGGAGCCGGGTCTCCTCGGCTGCGGCGAGGGCCTTGGCCTCGTGCTCGGAGGCGATGCGGGCGACTGTTCCGGCGGCGTCCTCGAGCCGGCGTTTCGCTTCCGTGGCAGCCGCCTCCACCGCGGCCTCGTTGTCGGCGGAGAGCCGGGCGAGCGCTGCGGAGGCCAGGCTGAGCTTTCCTTCGGTGTCAGCGGCGAGTCCGGCGAGCCTGGCCTGAAGGCCGTCGTCGAGCCGGGCGATCTCCTCGGAGACCTTCCCCTCGAGACCCTGGCGGGCCTCGGCGAGGGCGGCAGTAGCGGTCTGGCCGAGGTCCTCGATGCGCGCGCGCGCGGCTGTGGCCTCGGTGGCGATATCGGTACCAATTGACTCGACCCGGATCCGGACGGCCTCGAGCCGCTCGAAGACCTTGCCGCGCGTGTCTTCGGTGGCGGCTCGGATGGTCTCGGAAAGATCCTTGCCGGACTTGCCGAGGTCCCCCTCCACCCGGGCGGCGAGTTCCATGATCGCGCGGTCGCGATCGGCCTTCCAGGCTGAAAGCGACTCCTCGGTCCTGTCCTTGCGGGCCGTGAGGTCGGCGAAGAACTCGTCCTCGAAGATCTTGAGGTTCGCCGAGACGTTCTCGCTGGAGCGCTCCTTGAGCGAGGCCAGCTCCGACTCGAGGCCCTGGATGGCCGTCGCCGCGCGCGTCGAGTCGCGCTCGAAGCCGAGGGCGACCATCTCGCGCTTTTCCTCGAAGCTGCGACCCCAGGCGGCGAATTCGCCCTCCACGCGGGCGCCCATGTCGGACATCGCCTGGCGCAGGGCACCTTCGAGGAGGCCGATGTCAGCGTTGACCGACTCCAGGCGTCCGAACTTCGACTCGACCTCGGAACCGTACTCGGCCAGTCGTTTTTCGATGGCAGCCAGGACTTCGAGGGTATTGGTTTGACCTTGATGGGAGAGCCTGTCCAGGAGGACGGCAGCCTCTGCCTTGGAAGCGGCGATGAGGGCCGAGAAGCCCTGGTCTGCTTCGGCCATGTCGGCCTTGGCGAGTTCCAGGGCGGCCCTGAGTTCCAGTATCCCGCCTTCCTTGGCAGCCAGGGCGGTGTCGAGGGTGGAGCGCAGCTCGGCGAGGGCCGTGGACTGCATCTCGGCGAGATCGGCCGACTGGCGCTCGAACTCGGCCCGCTGCGCGGCAAGCATCTCCAACAGGCGGCCCCCGAAATCCTGGGCGCTGCCCTCGGCCTTGCCGGCAAGGTCGGCCATCCTCGTCTCGATGTCCTTCTCGACGGCCGCGATGCGGGCACTGGCGGAATCCCAGCGGGTTTCGAAGCCCGCGATGGTCTCGGCCTGGCGGACCTCGGTGGCCGCCAGGCTTGCCAGCGATCCCTGGTCTGCGTCCGCGAGCTTCTGCTGCAGGGCGGCGATAGCCGCATGGAGGGAATCCTCGGCCTGGCGGGTTTTTTCCGAGATCATGCCGGAAGTCTCGGCTTCAGCCTGGGCGAGGCGTCGGGCGAACTCCTGGCGGGAGGTCACGACGCTTGACTCAATCTCGACGAGTCCCTCTTCAATGCGGCCAACGCGCTCGCCTGCGCTGCGGCTCGCGGCCTCGAGGTCGGCCTGGAGCGAAGCGGCAAGCTCCGCGAACCTGGCCTCGGCCTGCTCCGCCAGGGCTGTGACCCTGCCTTCGGTATCGCTGGCCCGGCCCTCCACGAGGGCGAGCTTCCCGTCAAATGACTTCACCGAGTCCTCGAGCCGCCGCTCCGACTCGGCCAGGCGCGCATCAAGGGCAGTCGAGCCATCCCCTATGGCCGTCCTCGTCGCGGCCAGGAGGGCATCGGCTTCCGCCTGCCACTCGTTCTTGAAGGCCTTGGCCATGACCTGGGTCTCGGCGACCCTGTCCTTCGCGAACTGCCCGATCTGCGTGAATTTTTCCTCGACTGTCTCACGGAGGCGGGCAGCCTTGGCCTCGGAGGCTGTCCTGAGCTTGTCGAAGGCCATATCCTCGAGTTTTTCCGCCTCGTCACGGGCCCGCTCGAAGGCCTTCGAGTATTCCTTGTCGGCGTCCCGCCGTGCGGCGACCGCGTTGGACAGGGCCAGTTCAGCCTCTGCCCGCGCCCGGTCGAGGTGTTCCCTGATCGCTGTCACCTTGGTCACGGTGTCGGCTGCCAGTCCATCCCGGATTGTCTCGAGGGCGGCAAGGCTGTCGCGGGAAAAGTCTTCGCGCAGGGCCGGAAGTTCCCTTTCGATGGCGACCATAGCCTTTGAAGCGCCTTCGATGCGCTTGGCCACGGTTTCGGTGAAGGCGCTCTCGTCCTTGATCCTGCCGAGGTTCCCCTCGGCGCGCGCGGTCATGTCTATGAGGCGGGCGAGGACGGAATCATATTCGGACAGGCGCTTCTCAACCTCTATCATGCTCTCGGCACGCTCGTTGAGACCCTCCTCGACGGACTGGATACGCCTGAGGACTTCCTTTGCGGCTTTTTGCTGCACATCGAGTTCGATACCGTACTGCTTGAGTTCCTCGGCCCTGCGCGTCACGTAGCTGTCGAGGTCGCCCTGGAGGCGGTCCCCGAGCTTTTTGACCTTTTCGAGCGAGCGGTTGTTCTTGTCGAACTGTCGGAACACGACAAGAACGACTACGACGATCCCGAGCGTCAGCAGGTTAGCCACAGTGAAGAACATCAGGCACTCCGGATTTGGGATGGATGGCTAGCCGATTATACGGCATTTTCCATGGTGAAAGAAGGCATCCGATTCTTTTCCTCGTTACTTTGAAATGACAAGGAGGCTGCCAGCCGCTATTGTGGGCTGTGCGCTACCAACCCTCCCTCCCCCTCATCCTTGCGATTCTTTTCCTCGCCTCCCCCGATATCTGCGCCCAGGAAGGCGGGGCCTTCCACGACTTTTCCGTTGCGGCGGAAATGAGTCAGGGCGATCCCCTTCCAGTTACCTTCTCGTCGACTCTCCCGCTCTCCGAGGGCAGCCTCCGCCTCGTCGATGCCAAGGGTCGTGCCATCACCAGAGGCAAGCCCTTCCTCGTCTCATGGAACCAGGGGCGCTCCACCTGGCTGGCGCTGCTCGGCATTCCCTCTGATGCGGTTGCCGGTCCAGCCAGACTCATCGTTTCGGCGCTGACTCCCGTCGGCTCGGTTTCGCTTGAGCGGGAAGTCCTCATCCTCGTCCGTGATTTTCCCACCGAAGACATAGTCCTCAATCCCGTGAACACGACCATCCGGAGCGTACCCGACCCCCGCAAGACCGAGGAGGCGCTCGCCATCCAGGCTATCTATGCCCGAAGCGACCCGGCAGCCCTCCATGGCAACGCGGCCTTTGTCCAGCCGCTGGAGCGCGTGCAGAGGTCCGCAGGCTACGGTGACAGGCGGCGCTACCTCTACACAGGCGGCGGTACCGACTCAAGCCAGCACTCGGGCATCGACTTTGCCGTGCCGGCCGGTACGCCCGTACGCTCGCCCGCAGCCGGCCGCGTTGCCTTCGCGGGCCTCCGCATCGTCACCGGCAACACCCTCGTCATCGAGCACCTCCCCGGCCTCTACTCGGTGCTGATGCACCTCTCGGCCTTCGATGTCGCCGGGGGGATGTCCGTCGATGCAGGCCAGGTGGTCGCACGCTCGGGCTCCACCGGATTATCGACGGGACCGCACCTCCACTGGGAGGTCAGGGCGGGGGGCGTCGCCGTAGATCCTGATTGGTTTGTGCTGCATGAGCTGGGGCTGAGGTGAGCTGATGCTATCCTGTCGCAGCGAAGCCCTTCGAAGGCAGCATCCGATTCAGTTACTCAAGCGGGAAAACCAGGATAGAGGCAGTGCCTGATTCAGCTGCAGTGATGCTGAATACGCCGTCGATCTGTCTGGAAAGGCCCATGATCAGCTTCATGCCCATCCCTTCCTGGTTTTCCTGGCTGAAGTCTGCGGGCAGGCCGATACCAGTGTCACGTACGGTCAGTTCAGCTCCGACCTCGGTCTTTCGGAGCGAGACGAGGATCTGGCCCGGACGATTTTCGGGAAAGGCATACTTCAGGCAATTAGTCAGCACTTCCGTGAGTATCAGGCCGATTGGCAGGGCGAGCGGCGCTTGTACCGGAAGTTCGTCCAGTTCGGCGCTGAAATGGATCCTTCCCCTGAAAACGGATAGGGCCGAAATAACTTCCGCACAATAGGTATCGAGCCGCACTTCGCTGAAGCTGCCACTCTGATACAGGAGCGAATAGAGCTGCGATATGCTGCGAACCCGTCCCTCCAGTTCCGCGAGGGCTTCCTGGGCTTCCTCGCTCTCCACTTCCTCGGTGGTCAGGCTTACGAGGCTGCTGATCATGTTGAAGCTGTTCTTGACCCGGTGCTGAAGCTCAGCGAGAAGAGTCTGGTTTTCCATGCTGAGCCGCTGCAATTCTGCTTCGGTGGCCAGGCGCTTGCCGATGTCATGGGCCAGGGAAAATACGACCTTCCTTCCCTGCCATGAATAGGGCCCCTCGAAGATCTCCACAGGAAAGGCAGTCCCGTCCTTTTTCCGGTGCCAGCGAAGGGGAATGAAAATATGATCCTCATTCGCTGCGCTCGGCGGAGCATAGGGTTCTGCGCTGATATCGCAGATAGTCATGCCACCGACCAACTCCTCCCTGCTGTAGCCGTAGAGTCTCGAAAAGGTCCCGTTCACATCGATGAGCTCAAGGGTCTCGCGATCGAAGATGAAAATGGAAAAAAGCTCGTTGTCGAAGATGATGCGATACTTTTCCTCGCTGCTTCGGAGCTCAGCGGTAAGTCGTTCGGCTATCGCCAAGGCCTGGTTGCGGGTATTGATCACGAAATGGAATATCGAAAATAAGAACAGGGATACCAGTACCCCTAAGGCCAGGATCAGCCAAAACCCTTGATTGTCGGTGGCAAAGGTCACACCGAGGGGTGTGGAAAAGCTGAGGGACCAATCTGTACCTGCAAAAGTTACGAAACTGGTTCTCGTCGCTATCGCCGGGGGCCTGGCTGCTGCTCCAGAAAGACTAGCGCTGTCAAAAAGAAGGGAGGAATCCGATACCGCAGTTCCATCATGGATTTGAAGGGAAATCTTTTGATCGCGATTTCCCGCTTCCCAGCTGCCAAGGATCCACGTCATCAGGTCGGTCATTCGATACGGGCTGTACACCCATCCCGCCAGGGCAGCCCGACGCTCTGGAACAGTTCCTGTTGGCATGCCGTGCTTGTAGACTGGCATAAATATGAGGGTTCCCGCCTGCGGAACCTCTTCGGTTTCCTGGACCAGGCGTACCTTTCCCGAAAGCTTTGCCAATCCCGTATCGCGGGCAGCCTCCATGGCTGCCCGTCGCACAGGCTCGGAAAACATGTCATAACCGAAGGCTTGGAGATTCCGTTTGGCGAAGGGCTCAAGATAGATGATCGAGGAATAGATCTGCCGGCTACCTTCGGGCCTGACCATGTAGGAGGGAAAGCCCTCGGCGCGGATTCCTTCTGAATGGCCTGCGAGTTGTTCAGGCTGTATTAGCAGGGAATAGCCGACGCCCTGGATGCCAGGAAGGTTCGATGCCAATCCAAGCGAAGCGATGAAGACCCTCCACTGCTCGCGCGATACGGTCTCGGTGGAATTGAAAAAGGCGGCACCCGCATACAGAACCTGCACAACCTGGTCCAAGTGACTATAGATGAGGATCCGGGCCTCATTGCATGCGCTGTCAAAGCGAATGCGAGCAAGGGCCTGGGCATGCTGCCTTTCAGTGACAGCGAATAAAGCAGTCAGACCAAGGCCGAGAGCCAATACCAGGATCTGGGATGCTCGAAAGGACCTTTTCATTCTGCATCCTTTCGAATCTCGGCAAAGTGACGCGAGGCATGGTATCACGGGATTTTACTGGGGGGG
>JBMOIK010000028.1:0-21256 GCA_049317365.1 Rectinemataceae bacterium
CTTGATTTTCGCTTCCAGGAGACGAGTTCCCATCAGAGCCCCCTCGATGCTGCCGATCCGGTACCAGTGCTGTACTCTTCAATGCTCGATCCCTTCCCCCTGGATCTTGACTTCATCGAAGGAGTGGCACTTTTCCGGCTTTGGCCGTTTGCGAGGTTCGGCAAGATATAGTGGGGAGACCCCCCCATTTATTTGAAATCATGGGATTTTCCCCCCGCGAGCTACGGCTCGCGCCGCCTCTCTACTTCAAAAACGGCGACCAGGTGCTCTGCCCTGGTCGCCGTTTTTCTGAAATCCGGCTTGCATGAAGTCCGGATCCTATTCCTCGCCCTCCATGTATTCCAGGAAGGCGGTCACGCGTTCGTGGATGAAGAAGTCGCGGGGATGCGGGCGTGAGCGGAGCAGAAGGCCCTCGAGGCGGGTGACGCGCGAGATGGCGACGTAGGCCTGGCCCGCGGCGAAGGCACCTTGAGAGAGGTCCACAAAGACCTTTTCGAGGGTGCGGCCCTGGGCACGGTGGATGGTCACTGCCCAGCCGGAAAGAAAGGGGAATTGGCTGTATTTGTCGGTGACCTCTTCGACGAGCTGGCCCGAGCGAAGGACGAAGCGGACTTTTTTCCAGACATGGGGCAGTACCTTGAAATCGCCCTTTTCGTCTCGCAGCGTTACGCTGTCTTCTCCAAGGCCAGTGACCATCGCAAGGCCGCCGTTCAGCCAGCGGTGGTCAGGATCGTTCACCGCAAGGACTACGCGGGCACCTACTTTGAGCTCCAGGTGGCGGGGGGAAGGGAGTTCCTCGTCGTCGAGCTCCCGTGCGAAGTGGCCGACGGCGACAGCGGTGTAGGTCTTGGAGGGCCCTGGCAGGGCGTCGAAGCGTGCGCGGTTCACTCGCCTGGCCTCGTTCTTCCTGGTTGTGAGGACCAGGTGCTCGGGCGGCGGCTCCTCGCCCTTGGGGAGCACGCGCGAATCAAAGAGCTCGAGGTCGGTCCCGGTCACCGTACCCGAACGGCAGAGGTCGAGGATGGCCAGGAAGTCCGACTCGCTCTGGCGGAACACTCTCGTGAACTCGACGCGCCGGATTTTTCTTGCCCTTTTCCTGATCACGAGGGAAGAGAAGAAAAAGGGGCTCTTGTAGCGCTGCTCGAAGAGATAGCCGGCGTCGCTGTCAGGGTCAGGTGGGACGGGGGGGAGCTGGTAGGGGTCTCCGAAGAGGATGAGGCGAGCTCCGCCAAAGGGGCTGCGGGGCCTGTCCTTGGCCTTGCGCATGCGCCTGTCCATCTCGTCGAGGAGGTCGGCGCGCACCATGGATATCTCGTCGATGACGAGGAGTTCGACCGTGGCGAGGAGCGGGTAGAGGCTGCGCTCCTTGTCGGGTGCGAGCCTGGTCTCCATGTGGGCTTCCTCTCCAGGGTTGATCCAGAAGAAGCTGTGGATGGTCTGTCCCCCTATTGTGAGGGCGGCGACGCCTGTCGGGGCGAGGTAGACGGCATTTTTCGGCTTAAGCTCGGTCTTTAGGTAGTGAAGGAAGGTCGACTTCCCGGTGCCGGCGCGGCCGGAAATCCAGACGAGTCGCTCCTCTCCGTCCTGAAGCAGGGTGATCGCGTCTTTCATCTCGTCGGTCAGGACAATTTCTTCCACTCTCGCCTCGTGTGTCTTTGAATGATGGATTCAGCCCCATCCTGTCGAAAATGCCCGCTTCGTCTCCAAGGGTAGCATGGCAGGGCGCTTCTTGGGCCGGATCAATGGTTGTATCGGGCTTTTCCGCCTTCCGCAATGCCGATGCTGTCGATGAATCCGTGAGGCAGACGCGGGAAGCTGCACGGCTTCTGTTGCCTTTTTCCTGGAATTCTCCACACTTATGGCATGGCAGAAGCAAACAAGGCTCGCATCCTTCTAGATCTTGTGGATTCCGGAGAGTTCCAACGGCTTGCTGCGGCACTCCACCGGGAGGGGTTCGAGGCGGTCGGGCCTGTACGCATTGGCGAAAACCATCAGCAGCGGTCCCCCCAGTGGCTTGACGACGAAATCCTTGAGTCCGGAGCCGAGTTCGCCCTCGTCGATGCGGATCTCTGGGGAGCCGTCGCCCTGGACATCCGGCATTCGATGCACTCCTTTGTCCTGGTCGTCCTTGTAGATGCCGATGGCGAAGCCCAGGCTGACAGCTTTGTGCGTCTTGGCGCCTTTGTCGGCATCCGCCGCGGTGGCGATGGCTGGGAAGCCGGGGTAGCTACCTATTTCCAGGTGCTTGCTGGACTGTGGAAGCGTTTTTCCGGGACCTTTGGCCATCTCGAGCGCCGCTACGAGAACCTTGTCCATGCCTTGCCCGACATCGTCTACGAGCTGGACGAAGCCGGTCGTTTCACCTTCGTGAACAACTCGATCCGCCTCCTGGGCTACGAACCGCAGGAATTGACCGGCCGCCATTTCTCTGTGCTCCTCGACGAGGAAGACGCGCGAAATGTCGATCGGGACCGCATCCTGGGCTGGTTCAAGGGTGCGAGGACGGGACCCGGCTTGAGCCCCAAGCTCTTCAACGAGCGGCGGACCATCGACCGCAAGACCGAGAACCTCGAACTCCGCTTCAAGCAGAAGTCGCGGGATGGCAGGAACGACCTCATTGGCCAGATCACCTCGTACGGGGAGGTCACGGCCGCGGGAGAGTACCAGGGAGCCGGGGGCTTCCTGGGGACGGTTGGCGTGATCCGGGACATCACGCTCCGGCGACGCTCGGAGGACATGCTCCGCAAGCTCTACCAGGCCGTGGACCAGCTCTCGGCCGCGATTCTCATAGTTGATATGGATTTCTCCATCGAGTACGCGAACCCGGCCTTCTTCCGCATGACAGGTCACGAGCCGCAGGAGCTCATCGAGCACTCCATCTTCTCCTGCCTCGAAATAGATCCGAAGCGGATCGAAGAGGTCACCTCGCTGGTCCGGGAAGGCTTCGACGTGCGGGATGAGCTGCCCCTCGTGGCTTCCTCCGGCGAGCGGCTCTGGACTGCCTGGCACCTCTCCCCTGTCCGCGAGCCCTCGGGCGACGTGTCGCACGCGATCGCCGTCTGCGAGGACATCAGCAACACGCGGGCGATGGCCGACCTCCTCAGGGCGGCGAAAGAGGAGGCCGAGCGCGCCGACCGCGCCAAGAGCGACTTCCTTGCGTCGATGGGCCATGAACTCAAGGGGCCCCTGGCGAGCATCCTCGCTGCGGCGCGCCTCATCGAGATGGGCGGCGGCGATGAGGCGCGCCGCGCCGGAACGGTCATCGCAAGCGCCCAGGGCCTCCTCGACCTCCTTGGCGACATCCTCGATTTCGTGCGCTTCGAGACAGGCTCGGCCACCATGCGGCAACTCACCTTTCCGCTCTCGACCTTCGTGATGAAGGCCTGCGAGCCGTGGAAGGTGAAGGCCGAAGGGAAGGGACTCGGTTTCACCATAGGTCCGCTTGCCGACTGGCACCTGGTCTCCGATCCCGACCGGCTGGGCCGCGCATTTTCGGCCCTGCTCTCGAATGCGGTCAATTACACCGAACAAGGGCTCATCCGTGTCGAGGCCCGTGTGGAGCGCAAGGCCGGCAATGTTCCCTACCTCGATCTGACCGTGCAGGATTCGGGGCAGGGCATCGCGCTCGAGGATCAGACCCGGATCTTCCATCCCTTCGTGCAGCTCGGCTCCCCTTTTGTGAAGACGGTCGGCGGCACCGGCATCGGCCTGTCGCTGGCGAGGAACATTGTCCGCGCCCTGGGCGGTGAGATCCGCCTCACGAGCGAACCGGGCAAGGGCTCGCTTTTCACCATCCTGGTGCCCGCAGGGGAGCTGGAGACGATCGATGTGATACCTGCGATCTCCGGTACGGGCCCTCGGGTCTACCGCATCCTGGTTGTTGACGACAACGAGATCAACCGCGACTACATGGCCATCCTGCTCGGCAATGCGGGGCATCGCGTCGATCGCGCGGAGAGCGGGGCGGAGGCGCTCCGTCTCCTTGAAGAAGTGCAGCCTGACGCCGCTGTCCTCGACATCCAGATGCCTGGCATGAGCGGCATCGAGCTGTGCCGGAAAGTCCGTGGTTACCGTGGTGGCCGGTATGACAGCACGATGCCGCTCATCGCCCTGACCGCCTTCGGTCCTGAGGATGTATATAGATCCGAGGCGGATTTCGACCGCGTCTTCACCAAGCCTGCTGATATTCCCGATCTCCTGGCTGCCCTCGATGGATCCATCGAGGCCCGCGAGACGGAGTCACCGCAGTTCTTCATGCGGAGATGGGAGGGGCGTCCGACAGCGGGGGCTGCCTGCCTTGCGAAGGCAGAAGTGGACCTGCCCTCTTTTTTCGACTCTCTTTCAGTCGCAGCCCGCGATGGCAACCGCGAAGCGATCCGTCTGGCCGCCCAGTCCATTGCCCACCGCCTCACGCCAGTCGGTGCCAATTCCCTGGTCTTTGCCATGCACCGTTTCTCGCTCGCTGCCTCGCGGGAGAATCACGACGTCCTGGCCGCTCGGGCGGAGCGTTTGTACCGTCGCTGGGACGCGGCGCTGGCAGCCGCCAACGATGAACTCAAGGGATTGGAGGATCGCTGAGGGCTCTTCGGGGCGCTGTTCATGTATCGGCACTCGGCGATATCCTCTCCCTGCGACCGGCATCGCTGCCAGAATGGCGGCTTTTCCGGGACGGGCCTGACTAGGAGCTTTCCATGGACTTCACCGAGAAGAAAACCAAGATCATCGCCACGCTGGGGCCGGTCTCCGAGAGCCCCGCGATGGTACGGGACCTCATACGGGCCGGAGTCAACGTGTTCCGGCTCAATTTCTCGCACAAGAGCGGGGCCGAGGCTTCGGGCGTCATCGACACGATCCGCGCTGCCCGTGAGGAACTCGGGGCAGCGGTAGCCATCCTGGCGGACATCAAGGGTCCAGCCATCCGGATGTACGGCTACCAGGCGCCGATCGCCATAGAAGAAGGCACAGTACTGACGATCGAAAGCCGGCCGGCGGAGGGCATCGAGGATCTCGTGTCCCCTGATCCGCTTCGGGTCTATACCAACCTGCCACGCATCGACTCGCTCTGCGAGGTCGGCCAGCGCGTCCTCCTCATGGACGGCTACTTCGCGGGAGCGGTCTCGGCCCTCGGCCAGGGCAGCCTCGAGGTACGGATCGGCAATCCCGGGAAGCTCCGTCCCAAGGCCCACCTCACGCTGCCCGGCGTCGACTATCCGATCCCCTTCCTCTCGGACAAGGACGTCCGGGACATCAGCTACGCGGTCGAAAAGGAGGTCGAGTTCATCGCACTGTCATTCGTGCGCGAGGCCACCGACATCGAGGAGGTTAGGCGTCTGGTAAAGCGCTCGCGGACTGCTTCCGGAGCCGAGCCGAGGTCCCTCCTCATCGCCAAGATCGAGAGTGCCAAGGGCCTGGCCAACATCGAGGAGATCGTGAAGGCCGCCGACGGCATCATGGTCGCGCGCGGCGACATGGGTGTCGAGATCTCCGTCGAGACGGTACCCCTCGCCCAGAAGCGCATAATCAGGATCGGTTACCTCGCGTCCAAGCCGGTCATCACGGCGACGCAGATGCTCGAGTCGATGATCGAGAGCCCCATGCCCACGCGGGCCGAGGCCAGCGACGTGGCCAACGCCTGCTTCGATTCCACGAGCGCGGTGATGCTCTCGGGCGAGACCGCCATCGGCCGCTTTCCCCTGCAGACAGTCGAGACCATGTCGAGGATCGTGCGCATGGTCGAGGCCGAGTTCGGCTACGAGGCCTTCCACGAGACCATGCCCCACTCCACGCGTTCCGGTGACCTCCCCGACATCGTTTCGTACAACGCGGTATCCACGGCCTATCAGTGCGGCGCCAAGGCCCTCGCCGTCCTCACCGAGACCGGCTCGGCCGCCCGCCTTTTGTCGCGGCTCCGGCCGCGCATGCCGATCTTCGCCTTTACCCGCGACCGTGTCGTGTACAACCAGCTTTCCATGAACTGGGGAGTGCATCCGGTCTTTGTCCCGAAGCCCTATGAGCGCCTCGACGAGGCAGTGGCGATCATGATGGATTCGTTCAGGGCCGATGCAGGCCTGGTCAAGGGCGACCGTGTCGTCATCGTCGCGGGCCTTCCCCTGTCGACCCACGGGTCGACGAACATGATCAGGGTGGAGACGCTGTAGCGCTCATCTCCCGAATTCCAGAACCACCTTTGTGCCACCTTTGCGTTCCACGCGGAGTTCGGCATCCAGCTGTTTCGCCAGGCCGTGCACGAGGGTGAATCCGAAGCCTGAGGACTGTCCGGCCCCGCCGTGCTGTCCAATTCCCACGCCGTTGTCCCTGACAGAGAAATGGATCAGGTTGCCGTCGAGGCGGGCCACCACCATGATTTCCCCGGCCTTCCGTCCTTCGAAAGCATATTTCATGGTATTTGTGAGGAGTTCATTGGCGATGATCCCGAGGATCTGCAGCCTCTGCGCGTCGAGAACGAAGTCGGATATGTCCTTTTTTACGACCACGGATCCCTCCCCGGGGAAATTTCCGAGGATCGAGTCCACGAGCACCGGCAGGTATTCGTTCACGGAGATCTCGGATGCCCCATGCGAGCGGTAGAGTTTGTCATAGAGCAGCGCCATGCTGTTGATGCGCCCCACGGCCTTCTCGAGGGCCGATACAGCCGAGGCTTCCTGGATATCCTCTGCCTGGAGCAATAGCATCGCGGCTACCGTGGCCATATTGTTCTTTACGCGGTGGTGGACCTCAGTGAGTATGAGCTCCTTCTCCGCCAGGAGGGCTTCTGCCTCACTCTTCGCGTGTCTCAAGGCGGTGATCTCGGTGACCTCGGTGATCGTATGGAGAATGAACTTCAACTTGCCGTTCTGGGCACGAATGGGCGAGCAGGAGGCCCTGCACTGTTTCCCCAGGATTTCCAGGGTAACCTCGTTCGAGGCACTGCGCCCGAAATCGAGAACCCTGCTGAAGGGGCAGCCGGCAGCGCCGCTGATGAGGTCCTTTCCGTGGAGCAGTTCCCAGCATTTCTTGCCCCTGATCTCCCCGGCATGGAGCTTCGTGAGTTCTTCCATCGGCTTGTTGGCCACCACAATGCGGTGGCTGGGGTCAAGAAGGAAGGCCGGCAGGGGAAGGCCATCGATCGCTATTCTCCAGAAGCGCAGCGAACCCACCTGTGTGGGCAACACGGCGTTGAAGGGTAGCTGCCTTTCGGGACTTTGGGAGTACTGTAGTGGTTTCCGTCCCCTGCGATCAGTATTCATGTGTGCGCCTCAGTTGGGTGATCTAATCAATACCAGACCTCCGGAATGTAGTCCCTTTCTGAGCAGTCTGCAATTTAAGTGTAACGAAATCGCTTATAGATTTTCGTCTATAGGCACATATTTTCATATAACAGAAATATTTGCATATTTGCCTGGCTAGGGAGTAATCGCCTGGCTGCCTGCGCCGGACCCTGCCATGCGGCGCCCCTTGGCTGCGGCCAGGCGCGCGTACATCGAGGGCCAGTGCCGGGTCAGGAAGAGGCCGGCCCTGGCTTCGAGGCTCGGGGCGACAATGAGCTGGGGGCTTCCCCTCAGCGCAGCCGCCAGGACCAGGCGCGCGACCAGGGCGGGGTCGGCTCCACCCTCGATGTCGGGGTCGGGCCTGCCGCCTGGCCTCCCGTCCGCGCCGAGGGCAGCCTCGGCAAGGGCGGTCCTCACGTAGCCGGGATAGATTGTCGTAATTGAGATATGTCTGTCGGCGACCTCGCTCCTGAGCACCGAGCCGAAGCCCGACAGCGCGTGCTTGGCGGCCGCATAGGCGGAGCGCTGCGGTGCGCCGACGAGCCCTGCGACGCTGGAGACGAGGACCAGGCCGGAGGGGGTCCTGCCGTCGAAGGAGGGCAGGAGACGGCGGACGAGGTCGACCGGGGCCATGAAGTCGAGCTCCATGATGCGGTCGAAGGCCTCGGGCGGGATGTCCTCGAAGCGGGCGCGCTGCGAAATGCCTGCGTTGAGTATGACGAGGGCAAAGCCCCCGGATATGGCGAGGGCCTTCTGGACGGATGCTCCCCGCGCTGCCCGGTCGAGGAGGTCGAAGGCGAGGATCTCATGCCCGCCCCTCATCCCGGCAGCCTCCGATAGCTTGGTGCAGGAGGCCTGGACCGCTCGGAGGGCCACGACGTTTCGACCCGACAAGAGGACGAGGGCGCCACTCCGTGCGGCCTCCCTCGCGAGCTCGGCGCCGATGCCCGAGGAGGCGCCTGTGATCCAGACCCAGCGCTTGTTGATGTCGATCCTCATGATGCCTCCACAAGGCATTTCCGGGAGCTCCCTATCAAGTCGCCCCTCCCTTCACGGCGCAGGGCTTCCCGTACGAGGGTCGCGTTCCCGGGCTTGTTGAACTGGAGGAGGGCCCGTTGCAAAGAACGTTCATGCTCGCCGCGCGCCACATGGACTTCCTCGCCGCTCATCGGGTCCCTCCCCGTCCGGTACATCGCGGTGGCGAGGGTCCCTGGTGTCGGGTAGAAGTCCTGGACCTGGTCGGGGACAAAGCCGCTGTCGCGGAGGTATTCCGCAAGTTCGATGGCCTCGGATAGGCCCGCGCCGGGGTGGGCCGAGATGAAGTAGGGGATCATGTACTGCCTGAGTCCCATACGCGCGTTTAGTTCCGCATAACGTCTCGTGAAGACGTCGTACATGGCGCGCCCGGGCTTGCCCATGAGGGCCAGGACGCGGTCGCTCACGTGCTCGGGCGCTATCTTGAGCTGGCCGGAGACGTGGTGTGCGACGATTTCCTCGAGGGCCGCTGTGCCCGTGTCGAGGAGGAGATAGTCGAAGCGGATGCCCGAGCGCACGAAGACCTTTTTCACGCCAGGGACCGCACGGACGGCCTGGAGTGCGGCCACAAAGTCACGGTGGTCGGGCACCAGCCTGGGGCAGGGCTCGGGAGTGAGGCAGCGGCGCTCGGGGCAGGCCCCGGCCCGGGCCATCTTGGGGCAGGCGGGAGCCATGAAGTTGGCAGTCGGCCCGCCGAGGTCATGGATGTAACCCTTGAACTCCCCATGCTTAACAAGTTCGCCCGCCTCGCGGACGAGGGAGGGCACAGTGCGCGCGGTGACCGTCCTGCCTTGGTGGAGGGCGATCGCGCAGAAGGAGCAGCCTCCGAAGCAGCCCCTGTTCGACACAAGGGAAAAGGCCACCTCGGAGAGGGCAGGGACGCCTCCGAAGCCTTCGTACATGGGGTGGGGCTTCCGGGAATAACAGAGTTCATACAATTCGTCCAAGGCGGCCCCGGCCAGCGGGGGGGCAGGAGGTTCCTGTATGACAAAGCGGCCGCCGCTTTCTTCCACGAGGCGCGCGCCGCTGCCGGCTTCCGCGTTCAGGTAGGAGAGCCGGAAGGACTCGTTGAAGGCCGCGAATCCCGCCTCGTCGGCCTTTGCGGCCAGCTCCCAGGACGGCAGCTCGACGAAGGGACCTTCGGACATCTCGGGCCGCCGTGAGGTCCAGCTGCAGGTCCCGCGGATGCCGCGGAGGGCTGCCCGGAAAGCAAGGGAATCCTTCGGTCCCGAGGCCGCAAGCCCTCGGAGACGGCCTGCGATCTCGAGGAGGGCCGCTTCGCCCATGCCATAGACGAGGAGTTCGGCCTTGGAGTCGAGGAGGACGGAGCGCCTGACTGTATCGGACCAGTAGTCGTAGTGGGCGAAGCGGCGCAGGGAAGCCTCGATTCCTCCAACTATGACGGGTACGCCCTTGTACGCTTCCCTGCAGCGGCCGGCATAGGAGATGACCGCGCGGTCCGGGCGGGCGTTTTTCCTGCCTCCCATGCCGGGACCCAGGCTGCCGTCGCTTCGCAGGCAGGTTTCAGGATTCCCGCCAGGCGCGTAGTCGTCCTCGGATCGCGGCTTCCGGTTGGCGGTGTAGCTCGAGACCATCGAGTCGAGGGCTCCGGCGGATACAAGCCAGGCCAGGCGTGGCTTGCCCAGGAGGCGGAAGGCTCCGACGTCGTCTGGATCCGGACGCGCGAGGATTCCCACGAAAAAACCGCGGGTCTCGAGCAGCCGGCCGAGGATGGCCGCAGCGAAGGTCGGATGGTCGACATAGGCGTCGCCGGAGACGAAAATGAAATCGAAGGGGCCTTCGCCCGCAGCCAACGCGAGGACCTGTTCGCGGGAAAGGTCGGCCGGCCAGGCTGGGAGGAAGCTCATGCATTAATTGTAATGAAGCCCCGTACGACTGTCCATCATGGCTTCTGCTCTGGCCAGTCTTCGCATCCTAGCTCCTGTCCAGGGGGAGATGGACCAGGAATTCCGTGTGCCCAGGCCGGCTCTGGAACTCGATCCGGCCACCATGGTCCGTGACTATCGTTTTCGCGCTGCTGAGCCCGAGCCCGAGTCCCCCGACCCTGGTCTTGGAGGTGTAGAAGGCATCGAAGATGTGACCGCCGTGTTCCGGGCCGATGCCGGGGCCGTCGTCGATGACCGACACCTTTGCCATGTCCAGTTCGCGTTCAAGAAGGACCTCGAGGTGGCCCTTGCCCTGCATGGCCTCTATGGCATTGTCGATGAGGTTCATCCAGACAAGATCCAGTTGTTCCCTTCTTCCAGCTACATTGATGCTTCGGTCGAGTCGGGTCCCGAGTTCGATTCCTCCCCTGGTCATGTGCCCGAAGAGCGCGACAACCTCCTCGAGATCCCCTGCCAGGGCGATCTTCACGCTTTCCTCGCGCGGGCTCTGGCCGAGGTAGACCCGAAGGGCCTTGATGACATTGGCGGCCTTTCCGCTCGCCGTGCCGATGACCATGCTTGCCCGGCGGATGTCGTTGACTGACTCCACGATCGTAAGTATTGATCGTATCCGATGTGGCTTGAGGAGATCCACGAGGCGCGGACCCAGATGGTGGAGCCTGGCTTCCACAACCCGCTCCGAGAGTTCCTCGGAGCCAGGCAGGCCCGCCTGCTCCAGCTGGGCGATGATCTCGCGCTTCCGTGCCCGAAGGAAGGCATAGTCCCCGGTGTCGTCACTGGCTGCGCACTCCGCGAGGAGCTCCGCAAGCACTTTTGCGTCATTCACATCGAGGCCTGCCAGCTCCTTCGCGATGTTCACCACGTGGCCATCCACCTGCTCGAGCAGCGTGCGGTTGGCCGAGGCGATGGCCCCGAGCGGCGTGTTGAGCTGGTGTGCGACCCCGGCGACGAGCTGGCCGAGGGCCGCCACCCTCCGTGTCTCCACGAGCCGGTCCTGGGCCAGGGTGAGCTGGTCGCCCATCTCGATCACGCGCCTCGCGATGAACCTGTCCGCCACGAAGAATGCCAGGAGGGCCACGAGCGTACCCTCGAGCAGGGCCAGGAGGATCTGCTCGAGGAGACTGTTGCGGGAGTCCGAGAGCATCACATCACCGCTCGCGTAGAGCCGCAGCTCGCCGATCGCCATGCCGCGATGGCGGATCTGGACCGCGCTCGAACTCCTTGCGGCCGCCGCCAGCGCCTTCTCGTCTCCCGGCCCGAGCCGGGCCGGGGTGGAAGCGCCGGGAGGCCTTCCCTTTCCTGCGGCCGACACCAGGACCCCGCCCTTGTCATAGAGGAAGACCGCAGAGAAGTCCCCGTCATCCAGCTCGCTGGCGATGATCTCGTCGCAGGCCTCGGTGATGTCGACCCACAATGGCACCTTGAGGCTGTCGGCAAGACGCGCTGAGGCGGCTGCGGTCTTGGCGGAGATGTCCCTGTGGAAGCTCCGGTCGCGCAGCATGCCGAATGCGACAGCGAAGAGCGCGGTGACGACAAGGGTGGCGATAATCGTAGTTATGAGGAAACCGGAGCGGATGGACCGGCGTTTCGGTTTGCCGGATTCCTCCCGTCTCCCGACGGGCGTGGCAGACGTGTCATTCATCCGGCACCTCCCAGGGCGATCCGTGCCGGCATCGCGGAACGCTGCGACCGGCCAGTGTGATCCAGTATAGGTGCAGACCAGGGGGTGTCAAATCCTCGACCCTCGGGCTGTCTCCGTATATCATCGGGCAATGGAAACTCAGGCATGGATCGGAATGGCCGCCCTCGTGGCCGCGCTCGCCCTCCTGGCGACAGTGGCTGCCCTCGCCTTCAACCTGGGCCGCTCGAGGGGTCGCGCCTCGGCGGAGGAGGCCGTGGGCGACCTGGTCAGCTCGGAGCGGCGGGACGCAATCAAGCGCTCCCGTGCGGTCCTCGGAGGTCTCGCCGCCGAGCAGCTCGCGCCCTGGCTGCCGGGCTTCCCCTGGAATCCGAGTGAGCTGCGCTTCATCGGAAAGCCCATCGACTTCCTCGTCTTTCGCGGAGCGGCCGAGGGACGCATCGACGAGGTGGTCTTCGTCGAGGTGAAGACGGGAGGGGCGACGCTTTCTGGAATCGAACGGGCGCTGCGGGACGCTGTCCGCGAGCGGCGCGTGTCATGGGCCCAGTGGCGCCCGCCCCAGAACTGAGGCAGGACACTAGGTCTTGAAGCGGGCGGCTTCCCGCCCGAGCGTCTCGATGCTTGTCCCGGTCCTGCCAGCGGAGGCAGAAACATCCATGGCTGCTTCACCTATGGAACCGGAGGCCTGCGATACTTCGGCGACCAGCTCGAGAATCGTGCTGCTGGCGAAGGAGAGGGCCTTCATCTTGTCCTGTGCGGAAGCGGTCGCCTGTCTCATTCCCGTAGCGGCCCGCCGGATGGCGCCGGTCCCCTCGTTTATGTCGCGCAACGCGGCGATGACCTGCGCCGATTCGTCATCGTGCCCTGACATCGCATGCCTGAGTTCGTCACCCAGGGCGCTGATCCGCGCGATCATGCCCTCGATGGACTGGAAGGAAGTCTCTACCTCCTCCTGGGCATGCACCACCTCCCCGATGGCTGCGTGGATTCCCTCCAGCTCAGTCGCGGTCTTCCTGGCCTGGGCCCCGCTCTGCTCGGACAGGCCGCGGATCTCGTCGGCGACCACCATGAAGCCGGCGCCGGCCTGTCCCGCGTGCGCGGCCTCGATGGCGGCGTTCATGGCAAGGAAGTTGGTGCGCGTGGCTATCGTGGAGATCGCGGCGTTTGTGTCGATGAGCCGCTGCGATCGGCGGACGATTTCGGAGGCGGCCTCGGTGGCGGCAGCTATCTTGCCGCGGCCCGAGTCCGATTGCGTGACGAGCCTCCCGAGCTCCTCGGCGACGAAATCGACGGACTTGCCCATGCTTTCAACGCTCGCGCCGATCTTTTCCAGGGCCTCGGTGCTCTGGGCTATGCCCGCCGACTGGGATTCGATGGATGCGCCGAGGACCCCGATGCCCGACATGATCTCGCCTACCGCATTGGACATGGTGCCGACTTCCACGCTCTGGTTGGTGGCCAGGTCCATCGTGAGGGCTGCCGAGGCCCTGATCCTTTCGACCTCGCCATCGACGGTGAGGACGCTCCTGGCCAGCACGGATCCCTCGCGCCCCAGATCGGCGGCGCAGGACTGGATGCCGGCGACCATCGCAGCGATGCTGGCCGCGAAATTGTTGAAGGAACGCGCCACGCTGCCGATCTCGTCGGAGTTTCCCGCCTCGAGGCGTCGCGTCAGGTCCCCGTCGCCGCTGGCGGCCTCGTGCAGCGCCCTGTCGAGCTTGCGAAGCGGCCCAAGGGAAGTTGTCGTGATAATTATGATGACAAGGGTCAGGAGGATGACAGCCAGGCCTCCGAGGAGCGCGGAACGGAGGGTTGCCGCAGACACCGGGATGAGGATCTCGTTGTAGGGTATCGAGACGCAGAAGTACCAGCTGGGCTGGTTGCCTGTGGATTTCATGGGCTCGCCGATGGTCAAGGCGCGCTTGCCGGTCGACTCTGACCGGTCGATGAACATCAGGGATTCCCGCCTGTCCATCCGGGCCACCAGATCGAAGCGACGGGACAGATCCGGGAGGGCCTCCTCGAGCTTTTTCCCGACCAGCTTCGAGTCGGGATGGGCCACGATCCTGCGGTCGCCCGAGACCATGAATGCGTAGCGCGATCCCTTGGCCAGGCCGTTGGCGAAGGCCTGGATGGGCTCCAGCGAGTAATCAACCCCTGCGACGCCCATGAATTTCCCCCTGTCCAGGATCGGGACGCAGAAGGAGACCGCCTGCACGGTCTCGCCGTCCAGGCCTTCGAAGGAGTAGACATCTGTCAGATAATCCGCATTGGTCCTTTGAGGCTCGGTGTAGAAGGTGCCTACGGCTCCTTCGGCGTCGAGCGTGGCGAAGTCCATGCTGTATCCGCCTTTGGCCTGGGTCCAGTAGGGGACGAACTGGCCTGAGCTTGTATGGCCTGGCTTGCCTGCGAAGGCCGCATCGTTCCCGTCGAGGACGTTTTTTTCGAAGATGTACCAGGTGCCGTGGAGGCCCTGCTGTCTGGCGAAGATGGCCCGGGGGGCCTCTGTCAGGACAACCCGCCTCTGCTCCTTCGATATCGACCTGAAGGTCTCCGCGAAGGCGGCAAGGTCGCGGGAGATCTGCATTCCGGAGCTGAGGAACTCCGCGGCGGCGGCGGCACGCTCCTTCGCGGTCAGCACCGCCTCGGCCTTTGCCGAGGCGAGGGCCCGGTTCCATGATTCCTGGCTTGTATAGAATATGAGGATACCGACTATGGCTATGACTGGAACGCCTATGGCGAAGGCCATGCGCGTCCTGATCGAGACGCTTTTTTTTCTCATCGTGCCTCCATCACTTTCACCGGGTGGCTGGAGTCGATGATCCGACGAGCGGCCCGCGCCTTATTTCTCGTGCATCAGGGCTCCAGACGCAAGAATCGCTGCGCAGCGAAACGGGGATATGCGGCGAAAAGGCCCGCGAAGGCAAGCGCCGAGCCTCCCCCGTAGGCAAGGGTGAAGCCCGCGATTCCCAGGCTCAGGATCGTCGCCAGGTAACCGAGTCCGCCTATCGCGGCCATCGCGCCGAGGAGCACGATGACGGAGTTCGGATTCTGCTTCATCGCCGCCACGGGATTGTCCCAGGACAGGCGTGGATTCGCCGTGTCGATCCACAAACCGGCCATGTTGGCCAGGGACGAGAAGGCGAAGGCGACCAGGACAGAGGCTGCCGCCTCAAGGAAGCCAAGCCCGAGGACGAGGGCGAGGCCTCCCGCCCCGACGAGGGCGCCAACGATACCCCAGCCCAGGGCATGGACGAGCTTGGCGAGCATGAAATCGCGGACGCTCACCGGCAGCGCAAGGAGGGCTGGCAGGGCCTTGGCGTCGCGGGAGAGGGCGGTCGCCGCGATGCTTGTGGCTGAACCGAGGAATGCGCCGAAGGCGGCGCCAGCGAGGAAGCCCAGGGGGCCGCCGCTCACGGACTCGAGGGCGACCGCTATGGAGGCCAGATTGCCGCGTTGCACGAACCAGGCCAGGACAAGAATGAGTGGCATAAGCAGCACTATGAAGGGTCCGTTAAGGAAGTACATCGGTTCGCGGTTCATCATGCGGCTTTCGCGGAGGACCAAGGCGCGGAAGGCCCCGCCCGCAAGGAAGCCTCGCGCAACAAAGGCATGGGCCTGGCCTCTCCCGAGCCTCCGGAGGCTGCCCTCGCCGAAGGCGAGGACGCTGCGCGCCCAGGGGCCTGCGAGGAGGGCAAGGACGAGGGCAGTCGCGGCGAGGCCGAGGGCAAAGGAGGCTGCCACCCAGGCCAGGCCTTGCAGCCAATCGCCAGCCATCGCCAGGGAAAGCGCCTTGTACGCGAAGAGGGAGGGCGGCCAGGCCCTGCCCAGGAGGTTCATCACCGTGCCTGGCCCCGCGTAGTTCGCGAGCATCCAGGCGGGGTCGCCGAGCTTCGTCATCGAGGACTGCACGTAGAAGTTGAAGGCCAGGGCGAAGGCTACGCCCACAAAGCCTCCGGCCAGCATGATGGCGTTCCTGCTCCGCATGAAGCGCGCTGCCGACATGAGGGGAACTATGATGATCCAGGCGATGGCGAGGGGGAGGAGGGGCAGGGCGAGCGAGGTCAGGAAGCCGAAGATCCAGAAGGCTGGCGGCGGGGCTTCCTTGACCCCCAGCACCACGAGCTGCACGCCGATGAGGAAGACGGAGAAGGCAAATTCGGAGAGGTAGACCACGACAAGACGCGCGGCGAGGAGCTGCCTGTTGCCCAGGGGCATCGCAAAGAACTGGCGGTCGGCGGCGGACTGGCTCCAGCCGCTCAGGATCATGATGAAACCCAGGGAAAAGACGGCCATCGAGGCCATGATGGCGGAGTTCAGGAGGAGGAGACCCTCGAGTCCCTGGGGCTTGAGCGCATCGTACTGGGCGAGGGCCGACATCACGAAGATGACGGCGATGTCGGCTCCGACCACGAGGAACAGGAGGACCATGCCGGCGAGTTTGAGCCAGTCTTTATAACTATGATAATCAGCGAGGGGCTTGAGGCCGAAGGTCGCCCTGGCCTGGAGGGCGACGAGGGCGGAGAAGGGGGTCTTCATTGCCGCTCACCCTTGCCATCATCGACGAGGTCGAGGAAGAGTCCCTCCAGGTCCTCGTCGCCGGCCCTGGCATCCGTCTTGGAGCGGAGGGTCCGCAGTTCGTCGATGGTGCCCGTGAACAGGAGGCGCCCACGCGCGATGACCGCGATCCGGTCACAGATCCGCTGGGCCACCTCGAGCACATGGGTCGAGAAGAACACACATTTGCCCGCAACGGCCCGAGTGCGCATGAGCTCCTTGAGGTCGAAGGCTGCCTGGGGGTCGAGACCGACCATGGGTTCGTCGAGGATCCAGTTGCCCGGATCGTGGATGAGGCTACCGATCACGAAGAGTTTTTGCTTCATGCCCCGGCTGAAACTCCCGATGGACGAGGACAGCACGTCGGAAATGGCAAAGCGCTCCGAGAGTTCCTCCACGCGGGCGCGCCGGTCGGCTGTCCCGACACGATATACGTCGCCCATGAAATCGAGGTACTCGGAGGCCTTCAGCTTGTTCCAGAGCTCGGGGTTGTCGGGGACGTAGCCGAAACGGAGCTTCGCCGCGATCGGGTCGGCCGCAAGGTCGATGCCGTCGATGCTCACCGAACCTGCGTCAGGGGCCAGTACCCCTGTGACCATCTTCATCGTTGTTGTCTTTCCGGCACCGTTCGGACCGAGAAACCCGAGAATCTCTCCATCGCGGACCTCGAGGTCCAGCGAATCGACAGCCTTCGACTCCGAGCGGGAATAGGTTTTGGAAAGGCCTTGCAGACGCAGCATGCTAGTTCTCCCTTATGATGATCTCGACGCGTCGGTTGCGCGCCATTCCCGCTTCGCTGGCATTGTCCGCGACCGGGCGCTCGGCACCACGGCCCTGGATCTGGATGCGCGTCGCCTCTCGGGCCCCGAGCTGGACGAGGCGTTCCGCGACACTGCGGGCACGCTCCTCGGAGAGCTCTTTCCTGCCCTCGGCCGTACCGGCAAGGGCAGTGTGTCCCTCGACAATGAGGTCGCGGTCGGGGCAGGTTTTCAGCAGTTCGGCGATCCGCTCGATCTTGCCGAGCTCCGAGGCGGCGAGGGTCGCCGAGTCGGCGGAGAAACGGATGTTCTCGAGGGATATGGATATTCCCTCGGGCACCTCTTTCACGGTGACATCCTTCAGGCCAGACATCGCTTCCTCAACCTGTTTTTTCATTTCCGCGCGGTCCATCTGGCTCGATTCGACGACGCTCGACGAAGCCGTGCCGCGCCACTCCAGGTTCGTGCCGTCGGAGAGGTCGAAGACGATGCGGAAGCGTTCCTCGTAGGCGATGGGCTGTCCGAGCACGGCGTCCCACCAGATCCTCTCGTCGGAGAAGCCGGAGACCTCGGTGGGCCAGGCTCCCGTCCAGGCCCCAGGTTCGGGGGCTTCCCGGAAGAAGAAGTAATTGGCAGTGATCAGCCGCGCGGGCCTGCCCTCGCGCATGACCTCGCCCTCGTAGCGGTAACGGCACTCGAAGGGGATGACATAGGGCTCGGGAATCCCGAGGGCCTGGCGGAGGTCGTGGCGCTCCTGTCCGGGAGCGTTCCAGCTGTCCCCGGGGGCGAGGAGCCTGTCGGGAAAAACCGGCAGGTCGCGCACGATGGGCATGAAATACTTCGCGTCGATCGTGTATTTCCCGAAGCTGTCGCGCCAGAAGTCCGACTCGTATTCCCCGATGACGACGTAGCCCGATCCGCCGGGCCTCCGCTCGGAGGTCACGAAGCTGCCCGAGAGGCGGCCCGTTTTCCCGTCCGGCGCTGCCTCGGTTATCGAGTAGGCGATGCGGTTGAGGATCTCGGATTTTCCGGCGCTCACATGATTGGCGAGGACCTCCTCCGAGACCGTGGACAGGACCCTGAAGCGGTCGCCCTGGTGATAGGTATAACTAAAACGGACAGGGCCGCCGGGGGACTGGCCGGCAAGGACGGCTGTGACAAGGGCCAGACATGCCGCAAGGGGGATTCGCTGGAGGCCCATCTCAGCGCTTCCAGGCGAGGCGGAACTCCATCGGCTTGTCAAGGACGAGGAGGTCGATGATAGGAATGCCGAGTTTCCAGGTTGAACCCAGGACTGTACCGCCTTGCTGGGACAGGATCGGGCCCGGGGCGGTGACCGAAAGCTCGATGCGTCCAGCATCGATGGCCGGCATGGCGGTTTTTCCCAGGACGCCGGCGAGCGCCTCGCGGTATTCATCGCGGCTCCAGTCCCCTCCCTCGATGGCGGGCGGGGAAAGGGCTTCGATGATGTCCTCTTCGATGCCCGGCACCAGGGCTGCGAGCGCGGCGGCGCCCTCCCTGTCGAGCGTGATGGCAAGCTCTGTCGCTTCGCCGTTCCTCGTAAGCTTCGCCGGCCCCTTCCCCGGCTCGCCAAGGCCTGCGAGGAGTGCGCCAAAGTCGGCGGTTGAAAGCGTGGCCGTAAAGGAATCCACATCGGGATTGGCGAGAGCGTCGACTGACAGGCCGACCCGGGCGACGAGGGACGTCCGGATGGAATGAAGGTCGAAGACAGGGCTGCCAGGCGCCAGCTTGCCTATGGCCCGCAGCTTGGCTGCAAGCGGTTTCGGCATTGTGGCCTTGATGCTGATGCCGGCACTCCCGTCCTTCGCGATGGCCGTCGCTATCCCGGCCTGGCAAGCTGACAGGAGAAGGACCAATGCCATGGCAGCCGGCATCAATACCCTAATAATACTGATAGTCATAATTGTACTCATTTAAGGCCGTACACCGGCACGGGGAGGGTGCTGTTCCGGAGCAGGACCTCGCCGAGCCTGTCGAAGCGCGATTGTGAATCGATGCCGAGCTGCGAGAAGACAGCCTGGGTAACGAGGACTTCCTGCTTGAACTCACGGCAGAGCGAGTCAAGGCGTGTCGCCACCGAGACCGCCTCGCCGAAGACGCCGATCCGGCGCCTGCCCGGCAGCCCGAGGGAGGAAGCGACGATGGTTCCCGCATGGATGCCGACGCTGACGCCCGTGAAGGGGGGCAGCGACGCGAACTGCAGCTCGTCACGGAAGCCGGGCAGGGCCTCGAAGAAGGCCGAGGCGGCGGCGACAGCCTCCTCGGCGGCGTTGTGCGAGCCCAAGAGTCCGAACACGAGGATTACCGAGTCTCCGGTGATCCCGACGACCTCACCGCCGTGCTTTTCCGCCACGAGGCCCCAGAGCGAATAGTACTTGTTGAGGACGTCGGCCGCACTCGCCGCGCTGAGCCGCGAGGCGAAGCCCGTGAAGTCCAGGATGTCCCCGGAGAGTACGACGGCCTGCAACTCCTCGCTGATGACCGGTGCCGGCTTTGGGACCTTCGAGGCGAGGCGGTCCTCCCCGAAGAGGGAGGCGATGCGCGAGTGCAGCGACAGCACGCGCACCCTGTTGGCCAGGAGGAGGGTCGCGAAGGTCGCGCTCCCGAAGGCGAAGAACGCATGCTGGGGAGAGGCGACAAAGGCCACGAAGGCGTGGGGGAAGGCCGTGACGTCCAGGGCTTTCCGGAAATTCACCAGGGTGATCGCGCCGGTGCCCAGGGCCGCCGAAAGCCCCACCCGGAGGTCGAGGTAGAAGTAGAGGAACACGAACATAACGATCGAACCAATTGCGAGCATGATTTCAGCGATGCCGTTGATCACGCGGTTCCTGCCCGCGATCGTAAGGGCCTGGAAAAGGCCTATGTACAGGGCGCCGCCCCACAGGAAGATGTGTCCCATGTCGGTCAGTATGAAGCCTCCGTTCAGGCTCCTGACGAGGGCATATCCCGCCGGGGTTATGAAGGAATAGATGACGCGCAGGAAGGGGTCATGGCCCTGTACCGACAGGAGGCTGATCTGGATCACCACAAAGCCGGCGATGAGCCAGAACGAAGCGCCGGGAAGGGCGTCCGCCGAGGGAATGAGCGCGAGCATCGCCACGAAGAAGGCGATCAGCTGGCTGGAATAGAGGAGGAACTCGTCGAAAAAGCGTTTCAGCCAGGAACGCATGGCTTTCCCCCTGTCGTCATGAAGCCATTATATAATGGATGGGCGGGACAGGCAAAGCGTCGTTCTGTCCACAGGGATGCTGGAATCGCGATCTTTCGATACTAAAAGGGCTATTGGGTCACGATAATACCGCTTGACTCTCCATTTCGGAAAGCCAATATTCTCTTTCACGTAATACGTTAATCAGGAGGCACTATGAAACGAATTCTCATCCTGGCCCTCGGGCTCGCGATGGTCATCGCGGGCACGGGGATCTTCGCCCAGGCCAACACCCTCGTCTACGGCACGACCGACAAGGTCACCGATATGGACCCCGCAAGCGCCTACGATTTCCACACCTGGGAAATCTTCCAGAACATCAACAAGGGGCTCCTCACCTACACCCCCGGCACCACCGAGGTCATTCCCGGCCTTGCCGAGAGCTACAGCTCGAACGCGAAGGGCGACGAGTTCACCTTCAAGCTCAGGAAGGGCCTGAAGTTCACCGACGGCACTGCCTTCGACGCCTCCGTGGTCAAGTGGAGCGTCGACCGTGTCGCCGCCCTCAAGGGAGACCCCTCCTGGCTCGTCACCGACTTCGTCAAGGAAGTCGTAGTCGTCGACCAGTACACGGTCAAGTTCGTCCTCGCCGGGCCGACCGCCTTCTTCCCCACCATAGTCGCCGGTACCCCCGTCTACTTCCCCCTGAGCCCCAATGTTTATCCGGCCGACAGGATCGTCAAGGAACCCTCCGAGCTCGAGGGCGGCGCCCTCGTCGGCCTCGGACCCTACAAGGTCACCTCCTTCAAGCGCGATGAGGAGGTCATCCTCGAGGCCAATCCCAGCTACTACGGCAAGGCCCCCGCGATCAAGAAGGTCATCATCAAGTACTTCGCCGATGTCACGACCCTCCGCCTCGCCAT
>JBMOIK010000029.1:0-20934 GCA_049317365.1 Rectinemataceae bacterium
GGTGGCTAGCCGAGGCAGTTGCTTGGCGGCCTTTTAAGCTGGAGGTTGCAATGAGAAATCGGGGAGCTTCGTTCAGGAGATGGGGCCTGGTAGCCCTTTCCGTTCTGCTGGCGATGGCGTTCGCAGGTTGCCAATTGCTTTTAGGCGCAACCACTACAACCAGACCCCCGGTAGCTGACGCGGGAGGTGATCAAGCTGACATTACGCTCGGTCAGACGGTCACCCTTGACGGCTCCAATAGCACAGGCACATCGATAACCTATGCGTGGACGCTTACAGTTCCACCGGGATCTAAAGCAAAACTGAGCTCCAAGACCGTCAAAAGTCCGACCTTCAAGCCGGACCTTATTGGTGTCTACACGGCTACGATCACGGTCTCTGACAGCAAAGGCAACAAAGACCACAACATGGCTACCATTACCGTTAGCCAGCCTGCTGGCTATTATCAGGCTCCGACCAGCCCGGCTGTGACAATAGCCAGCGGAAGCCTTTCCCTTACATGGGTTGCCGCGACCGATCTTTTGGATACCCCGGCAGATACCTACCAAATCTGGCGCTCTACTACAAAGACCGGCACATATATCGAGTTTACTACCAAGGATTCTGACCCTACCGATCTTGTTTACACCCAGACAATTGCGGCGACGGCAACCTACTGGTTCAAGATCAAGGCGGTCTTTGGCTCGGGGGACAGCGCTGGCGTGAGTGAGTACAGCGTCGCGGTCGAGGCTGCAGGTAAAACCTTCACCCTCGCCAATGCGACCTTGCTTGCCTCTACCGCGTCAGCAGCAACCTGGAATTCGATCACCCTGACCTGGACGGCAGCAGCCGGTGCTACTGGCTACGATCTTCAGCGCGCGACCGTTTCTGGTGGACCTTATATAAACGTAGCCTCCGCAGTTGTTGGCACGACCTACATCGATGCCACCAGTCTGACTGCAAAGACAGACTATTATTACCAGATTCGTGCCTTGGCCACTGGCAGTACGCCAACCGCATGGTCGGCAGAAGCCAAAGCTTCGACAGTCGATAAGCCAACTGCAACCGCATTGCCCGCAGCTCCAAGTGCTGTCAGTGCCGCTTCGCCGACCTCCAATAGCCTTAGCATATCCTGGACCCTTGTTGATACGACGGTCCTCTACTTTGAAGTTGCTTCCAGCCCGACCAACGACGCCGCCGCCATATGGACGACAATTGCACAGCAGGCGGACGCTGTTACTGCTTCGCCCTTTGTCGCTAAGGGTCTCCTTTCGGACAAGACCTATTATTTCAGGGTCCGGGCGGTCAATGCCAAGGGCATCGGTCCCTGGTCGACAGTCAGCGCCGCCATCAAGACAAGCGCTGCAGCTGCTGCAACAGCGGCTCCCAGCTCTGCGCCGACGCTCATGACAGGGAGTATTTCCCAGACTTCGATCCAGGTTACATGGATCGGTCTTGCCGATGCGAAGACCTACCAGGTCCAGTATAAGGGCGGCACAGTCACAACGATGACCGATGTTCCTGGCGCCACCGATACATCGATGTTCAGTGCAACGGTCACGGGACTCACTGCCAATACCAGCTATTCCTTCCAGATCCGTGCCAAGAACACGTTCGGCAACGGTCTTTATAGTACAGCTGTTGCTTTCAAGACGCAGGCAGCCATTGCCGGACAGACCGCGCCTGGCGTGCCACAGATGGTCCGCTTCGACAGCCAGACCCCAAGCTCCTTCCAAGTTTCGTGGAACAAGGCTGCCGGTGCCAGCTACTATACGGTCACTGTCAAGAAGACCGGGGCGACTGCAGCAAGCCAGGATATTGTCCAGACCGTGAATGATCCAAGCACCGATACAACTTTTGCTAGTCTCTTGGCTGCAACGACCTACCAAGTGACGGTAACTGCCGTGAACGGCGCGGGTTCGACCCCAGCAACAGCGACAAGCGTCACAACCTTGGCTGCCAATGGTGCTACCTATGCACCGACTGCTCCGACGAACCTACGCGTGAGTCCCGGCGCCATGGCTGCGTCCATCACTCCCAACCCCACTGGCACCAATACTGCCACCACTCCAATAGCAGGTAATACTACAACCACTGGCACCACTCCAATTGCTGGCACCACTCCAATTGCTGGCACCACTCCAAACGCTGGCACCACTCCAAACGCTGGCACCACTCCCGGCGCTAACGCCCCCTCCTACGCGGCGGTCAGCTGGATGGCCTCCTACAACTGGAGCCCCAATCAGGGTAACTACTACACTATCTATCGGAAGGGCCAGTACGACTCGATCTGGCAGTACTCGGGCCAGACTGACCAGTACTCCACAATGTTCAATGACTACAATAATCTGAACCCGGGAATGACCTACCAGTACAAGGTTGTTGCCACCAACGTCTTCCCGACCATATCCATGTCGAGCCCCGATTCCGCTCTCTTCAGCTACACGGTAGCCAATGGCATCACTCCGATCCTGAGTGTCATGTCTAATGGTTATGGGGGCATAACTCTCTCGTCCGCCTACAATGGCCAGGTCGTCAGCTCCGATATCTCTATCTCTACTAATGGGGGGGTGAATTACACTCCTGTGACGACGGTCTTTGGTTCGGACGTCTGGTACACCTTCTATACGAGCGACCTGCCGACCCTTCCAGCTGGGCAAAACAGGTACTGGTTCAAGGTCCAGTCCTACGACAGCAATTACAATTCCGCATCATCGCAGATCGACTACTCTCCGCCTGTGGTCTCGACGACCACCGTTCCCGTGACAATTGGTGTCCAGTAAGGAGGATGGGATGAAAACAACCCTTAGACGTTTCGCGCCCCTCGCCGCTATCGCAGTGACGGGGCTGCTCATCAGTGCCTGTGCGAGCCCCGGTGCGGGCTCTGCCCTGACCAAGGCAAGTGTTGTAGCCACCGTGCCTGTGACGATCAACCTGAAGGGCATGAATCAGGGCTTGTCCGCAGTGCTGGCTTCTCGCCTGCACTCGAACTCGCGAGCCATGATGTTCGTGACTCGTTATGACATTGCGATTGAGAATACGAACACCAGCGATTGGACCTACCCTGACGCAGTTCCCCAACCTGGTGATCCGGGTAATAGCAAGCCTACGATAATTAATCTTGCGCCTGGAACTGCCTACAATATTTTGATCACAGCCTACAATAGTGGCTATGACAGCTATCCTGTTTCCATTGGTTACGCTAAGTCGTTTACGCCGACTCAGGGCGGCGACAACTATGTCAGCGTGAATCTCACGCCGTATAGCCCGGAGCTTTGGACCAGCCCCTCCTCATATCCTGCGGCCGCTGCTGATTTGATGCCGACTGACAATTGGTACCCACCACTACCGATCAGCAGTACGATCGTTCCCGACGGAAGCAAGCTCTATGCTACCAACATGGCCTCGGGGGACACTTCGGGCGGAGAACGCTGGTATGAAGTAACTGTTCCCGATGGCAGCCCCGACACGATGACCATCACCATCGATCCCCAGGTGAATGGTCTAAATGATCCCAACGCGATCATCCTTGCCGCGACCTTTGATTCTGCGGGCGGTCAACTCGGGGGCTTCGCGATGAGCCCGAACCTCATTTTCTCAACCACCAGCAGCAGCAGCGATCCGACGGTTGATGGGAGCAAGCCTTCCACTGTTACCTTCTCTGTTGGCGTCACTCCTGGGGATACTTTCTACCTTGGCTATTTGGTCCTTACCATGGGGGGAACTATCGGAGGTACCGCTGGATATGACGAGGTGCAGATCACCGCATCCACGCCAGTTCTTTCCGATGACTCTTATGAATCCTCTACGCTTGGCGGCTACACCTTTGAGAATGATGCGTCCTGGGGTGCCTACGTTTTCGATCAGTCCTTGACAAGCAGTTCTCCAATTAAAATAGAGGCCAAAGCTTACGATCCCGACTGGTATCAGTTCTCGGCCATCGCAGGCAAAACTTACAAAGTCAGCCTCCATACAGGATGGACCCTTCCTGTTGCCTCGTTGGGTTGGGATGCTAATGGGGTCAATGGCGAGATCAAGGTCCAGCTTCAGGACATCAACGGTGACATGATGAATGTACCGGCCAAGGATATGAGCAACAAAAATGTGAAAAGTCTGATGCCTGATGGGAGTTCTGGCAACTTTAGCTTTGTTCAGGATCAGTGGATCACCTTCACGGCTCCTGCGGGCTCTAGCGGTGCCTATTACCTGGGCGTAACGCTGAATGGTCGAGGTACGCCAGGCTTCCCCATCCTTGGCGGAGACTACACCGTAACTGTCTCGCAGCAGCCTTGATCTAGCGAGAAGCTTTAAGCGCAAAGACCGCAGCCTTCGGGTTGCGGTCTTTTTTTCTTCGCCCGGCAGGGTGCGCATCGAGCCCATCCTGCTCGAAGAGGACCGCGACCAGTCCGGCCTCCGTTCCTCGCCTCGATAGGCAGCTATGCGATCGTCGTGTCGGGCTAGATGAGCCGCGCGCTGCGAACTTGCGCGGCAGTCTATACTCGCAGAATATTATGAATATGCTGCAACGTTCGACTATGATCGAAACATGGCAGCTTCGCTCGTTACTCGCGACTCATACCTGAAACGTTTCGCTCCGCTTCCCTCACAGCCGGTATGGATACGCATGCACGACAAGCGAATCGAGGGCGAACTGGACGGCGCCGAAAAGGCTGGCCTTTGAGCCCAAGGACGAGAGCTTGATCGTCGCAGGGGGGAAGGGGTAGCTCCTCTCCACTTCCTCGATGAGCGGTCGCAGCATGAGGCCTTCGGCACCCGGAATTTCGCTGGCCGTGCCGCCGATGACCACCAGTTCAGGATTGAGGAGGATCATGAGGTTCACTGTGGCGAGTGCCAGGTGTCCGACGGCCTTCGCAATTATGCTGATCGCCTCGGCATCGCCTTTTCCTGCAGCTTCGAAGAGGGCTGTCGCTGAGGAGAAGCCTGCCAGTCCTGGTACCTTGCCCGCGGGCACAGGTCCGGCGGGCCCCTGCCCGGCGGAACCGAAGGCCGACAGTGAAGCCCGCCTTTCCAGGTAGCCGCCCCTGGAGCTGTCGAATCCGAGTCCTGACGGCTCGGTGATGAAGTAGCCGATCTCGCCGGCTGTGCCCTGGGGCCCGCGGTGGAGACTGCCGTCGAGGATGATGCCCGCACCTATGCCGTTGCCGATCTCGATGAAGACCATGTTTCGCGTATCGCGCCCTGCGCCGCGCTTCCATTCCCCGATGGAGGCGAGGTTGGAGATGTTCTCGATGTATATGGGAACATCGAAGGCCAGGCGGAGGCTTTCGGGAAGGTTCGTCGTGGAGAGGCTTTCGTAGAGGCTGGCATTCAGGATGGCCCCTGTCTGCGGGTCGACGACTGCGGGCACCCCTATCCCGATGGCCAGGAGGTTCAGTGCAGCTTCGGATGCTTCCAGGCTGAAGTCGGCGATGGCCGATCGGATCGAAGCGATCAGATGGTCGGAGAAGGCCGAGCTGCCGTCGAAGGGCGCCGCGACGGATTGTTGCTGCAGCATTCCGGCGAAATCGCTGATGGCGATCTTGATCGGATCGGCGAGGGTATCGACTCCGACGATGTAGCCTCGTCCGGAGTTCACGGAAACCTGGGCAGCCTTCTTTCCGGTTCCGACCTGGACCCGCTCGGACTCGATGACATACTCGTCCTTCAAGAGTCGCTCGATGGCCCGCGACACGGCAGGAGCGCTTATCCCGAGGTCGCGGGCGATCTGTGCGCGATAGGCGATCCCTCGGTCGCGGAGGTAGTTGAAGATGATCGAGATGTTGATGCGGTTCTGCATCAATGCGTTCGCGGTATCGGTCACAGTCAGGCTCCGGGGCAGGCCTGCCAGGGTCCTTCTCACGGTCGGGGCTCCTGCCCTGCGCCGGAAAATGCCTGCGAAGGCATGACCAGAGGGCGAGGGTTTCCCGGGCGCCTGGAAGGCTCGCGGTAATTAGTACGGATGGCGCTTGCTCGCTTCGGCCAGGAGGGCGATCTTTGCGGGATCGGTTCGCGGTGATACCGAGCAGGCTGTCGACAGGATGTAGCCCCCATCCCGGCCCGCAGTTGCGATGAGTTCAGCAGCCTTGGATCGTATGACCTCAGCCTCTCCGTTGAGAAGGATGTTGACCGGATCGAGGTTTCCCTTGAGGAAGAGGCGCTCCCCGAATTCCTTCTTGACGCTCCCGATGTCGGTGTTGCCCAGGGGGGGAGGGTCCATGGTGTCGATTCCGTCATAGCCGGCCTCTGCCATGGCCCCGATCCTGTCGCCGATGCTTCCGCAGCTGTGGACGTAGGCAAAGGCGCCAGTCTCGCGGTGGATCCTCGTAACTATGGCTTTTTCGTAGGGAAGGACAAAGCGGCGGTACTGCTCGAGGGAGAGGAAGCCGGCGCCGGCGAAGGCCGAGGAGACCAGGACGGCGTCAGAGCCCGCCTGGGCCTGGAGGACGGCAAGCTCCGCCGCCCCAGCGGAAAGGGCTGCGAGGATGTCCTCACATTTGTCAGGATCGTCCATCAGGGCGATGAGCCCTTCGGCGTAGCCCAGGAGTTCCATCAATTGGGTGAAGGGCGAAAAGATCTCGGAGGAGACGTGGAGGGAAGGACCGCCTTTTTGCACGGTGAGCCTGAGGCTGTCGAGCTGGTAGTCGGGGAAGAAGGTCGGCCCAAAGGCCGAGGAGGGCGGGGCGAAGTCGAAGGAGAAGGGGTAGCTGACTTCGGTGATGCAGTGTGGTTCCACATAGTACAGACAGCCTGGATCGACCTCGTCCAGGCTCGGCCTGCGCCCCGATCCCTGGTAATGGACGTTGTCGTCGTCGGGACTGAGGCTGCAGCCTCCGCCCTTCCACGCGATCCTCGTGCCTCCAGGGCCCTCCTCCACCGATGCGACCTGGGCCTCCCAATCCCGCGGGCGCCCTGGGAGGTTGACCAGGACTCCATCGAAGCCATAGCGGCCCGCGAGGGCGACCAATGCGTCGCTGAAGTCCTGTGGCGAAAACCACAGGCGCCAGGCTGTCTTCCCTGAGTTGAGCATGTAGTGCCCGATGGCGAGCTGGCAAAAAACCGGCACCCTGTCGGCCTTTTCCCTCCGCATGGCCTTCGCGATCCGCTGTTTGCCCGTCATGTCCGTTGTCCTGCGCCCTAGAAGCGCTGGATTTCCCCCGTTTCCATGGAGCTGCGCAGGGCGAGCACCAGGCCGATGACCTCGCGGCTCTCGGCGGCAGGCATCAGGCTTGGCTCCCTGCCCCCTGCGACGCAGCCGGCAAAGTACTCGATCTCGTTGAAGTAGCCGTCTCCCGCTGCTACCTTCACGAGCTCCGGGGCCTTTCCCGGGGAAAAATGGAGGAGGCGGGACGAGGCGCCGCCGAGGTCCTCGAGGTTGAAGCCGGCCGACAGTGCGAACTCAAGTGCCCCTTTGGTACCGACTATGCGCATCGTCATCGTGAAGGGGTAGCCCTCAGGCATCTCGAAGGCGCCCTCGGCCACGGCCTTGACCCCGTTCTTGAAGGAGAGGCTTGAGACCACGTGATTCCAGCAGCCAGTGGGATTTTTCCAACCGACCGCCGAGGCACTGGCTACAGGGCCGAAATAGTGCCGCAGGATATCGAGATCGTGGAGGTGGAGGTCAAAGAGTCCGCCGCCGCTCGTGGCAGGGTCCTTGAACCATTCTGCCCAATTGGGATGCTGGGCCAGGCGGTTGGCGTAGACCATCTGGATCTCACCGAGGTCACCCCGGTCGAGGCGCTTCTTGATCTCCACATATTCGGGCCAGAACCTGAGGACCTGCGCGATCATCAGCTTGACGCCGCCGGCCCGGGCCGCCGCGACCATGGCCTCGGCGTCCTCCGCTGTCAGGGTCATGGGCTTTTCGCAGAGTACGTGCTTGCCCCGGCCCGCAGCCATCACGGCATATCTGGCATGGACAGAGGTTGGCGCGCAGATATCGACCAGGTCGAAGTCCGCCTTTGCGAAGAGCTCCTCGATGTCGGTGAAGGCCTTTGCCCCGTGCTCAGCCGCAAGCTTTCCAGCGCGCTCGGAATTGCTGTCGCAGACAGCCGCCAGCCGGGCACCCGGAAGCTTGCCCCAGGCTGCAGCATGGTTGCCTGCGATGAAGCCGGCTCCGATCAATGCCACTTTGATCATAATTGGTCCTTTCCCCTGTTTCCCAGGATGTAGTCCATCGACATGGAGCTGTTGTGAATGACGGCGTCGGTATGCGTCGTGTAGGTCGGCATGATCTCTGCATTGCAGAAGCCCGCGAAACCGGCCCTTCCGAGGGCGGCCACGACGGCGGGGAAATTCACGTCGCCTGACAGGAGCTCTACGAAGCCCCGGAAGCCGCCGGGGTCCCGCCGGTAGTCCTTGAAGTGCACACGCTTGATCCGGGCTCCGAGTATGTCGATCCACTGCTCCGCATAACCTGTCTGTATGCAGTTGGCCACGTCGAAGTAGGCGCCGATGAAGGGTGAGGCCAGCTCGTCTATGAAATCGCGCATCTCCAGGGGCGACAGGAGCATCTTGTTCCACACGTTCTCGACCGCGATGGTTACGCCGGCTGACTTCGCGTGCGGGATCAGCGAGGCAAGGCCTTCCTTGGCGCGAGCAATGGCTGTTTCGTAGGGCACCACCTCGGCACCGGGAATGAAGTCGCAGCCCACGTAGCCAGGGACGCAGAGGATGGCGTCGGTTCCGAGGATCGCGGCGGTGTCGATCATCTTGGCCAGGATGTCGCGGCCCTTTTCTCTCTTGGCGGGATCCGCCGATGTGAGGGGATAGACCCAGCCGAGCCAGGAGCAGACACTCGAGGCCGCAAGGCCTGTATCGTCGAGGAGACGGCGGATGGCCAGCGCCTCGGCCTCGCTGCAGGAGATGGAGAGCTCTCCCTCCTCGTCCATGCAGAACTCTATTCCCTCGAAGCCCGCCGCCTTGGCCAGGCGAATAGCCCGCTTCAGGGGCGTTCCCTTCGCGAAACTCCAGTAATTGATGCCCTTTCTCATGCTGCCTCCGCTACCCTGCGCCTGACGGCCAATGGCCGCCTTCGGCAAACCCTTCCTAGTTGCGCTTGATCTTGTCCATGTTGCTGAACACGACGGCCAGGACGATGATGGCACCCTGGACGATCTTCTGGATGTATGAATTGATGGAAAGTACGGTCATCGCATTGCTGAGGAGGCCGATGAGGAGGACACCGGTGAAGGCGCCCAGGATGGTACCCCGGCCTCCCTCGAAGGTGACGCCGCCGACAATGCTGGCCGTAAGGGCCGAAAGCTCATAATTGGCTGAGGTTGCCGAGGATGTGACCGAGTCGAGGCGGGCGGCGAAGACGATGGAGGCGATACCGCAGAAGAAGCCGCTGACGGTGTAGGCGAGGATCTTGAAGCGGTTCACGCGGAGGCCCGACAGGTAGGCATTTTCCTCGTTGCCGCCAACTGCGACGATGCGGCGGCCGGTCTTGGTCAGGTTGAGCAGTATGGCGGTGAAGGCCACCACGATAGCGAAGAAGGCCAGCATGTAGACGGGGACGACGTCCCAGAGCTTGGTCCTTCGGATCCACTCGAACTTCTGCTGGAAGTTGAGGAACTTCCCGTTGGAAACCACGAGGGATATCCCGAAGTAGACGTTCGCCATGCCCAATGTGATGATGAGGGGAAGGCAGCGGCTCTTGGCGATGATGACGCCGTTGATGAAACCGAAGAGCGTCGAGATCGAAAGCCCGGCGAGGATGGCGAGCAGTGGATCCCCGCCTCCCATGATGACCTTGGCCATCACGACGGCCGAGAAGATCATGATGCTGCCCATCGAGAGGTCGATGCCCCCGGAAATCAGAAGGAGGGCCATGCCCATGGTCAGGATGCCGACCACCGAGACCTGCTGGAGGACGACCATGATGTTGTCGACCGAGAGGAACCTCGGGTTGATGGCAGTGACGACCACGCAGAGGACCAGGATTATCAGCCACAGGAGAATCCGCTGATCCTTCAGATCGATCCTCGTTTTCGTTCTTGCCGCCGCTTCAGCCATGTGCGTTCACCTCGAGTGCCCAGATGATGATGTTGTGCTCGGTGATTTCCTCACCGACGAGTTCCCGGACTATCTGTCCGTTGCTGACGACCAGGACCCGGTCGCTCATGGAAATGAGCTCGGGCATGTCGGAGGAGATCATGATGATCGATTTTCCACGCTTGGCGAGGTCTGACATGATCTTGTAGAAGTCTGCCTTGGCGCCGACGTCGATGCCCCGGGTTGGCTCGTCGAGTATGAAGATGTCTGAATCCTCGAAGAGCCATTTCCCGAGTACGACCTTCTGCTGGTTGCCGCCGCTCAAATAGCGCACGACCTGGAAGGGCGAAGAGGCTCGCACCCCCAGTTCGTCATAAATGCCCTTGATCAGGCCTACGTGGTTCCGGAAGTTGGTAAAGTAGCCGGGGATTTTCTTGTCGAGGCTGACGATGGTTAGGTTTTCCACAATGCTCGCACCGAGCATGAGGCCAAGCTTCTGCCGATCCTCGGTGATGTAGGCTATTCCCGCCGCGATGGACTCCCGGGGATTTCTGAGGGCCACAACGCTTCCTCGGAGGCGTATCCCTCCTGCGTGGCGTGCATCCGCTCCGATGAGGGACCTGATGATCTCCGTTCTGCCGGAGCCCACCATTCCCGAGATGCCCAGGATCTCGCCCCGCCGCAGTGTGAAGGAGACCGCGGGGCCCTCCTTCGTGCGCTTGAGTCCATCCACCTCGAGGACGATATCGCCGACCTCGTGGGCTTCGCGCGTGTAGAACTTCTCCATGCTGCGCCCGACCATCTCGCGGGCGATGCTGGGAATTGGTACATCACGCCCCGGGTTGTCGAACTGGGTCACCACAGCCCCGTCACGGAGGACGGTGATCCTGTCGGCGACCCTCACTACCTCGTCGAGGGAGTGGGAGATGTAGATGATGCTGATGCCCGTGCTGGCGATGCGCTGCACCATGTCCAGGACCTTGCCGGCGTCGCGCACGTTGAACATCGAGGTCGGCTCGTCCATGATGAGGATGCGGGGCTTCCTGACAAAGGCCTTGAGGATCTTGACGTATTGCTGTTCGGAGACGCTCAGGGTCTCGACACGACGCGAGAGGTCGAGGCCTATCCCGAGTTCATCGAGGAGGTCCTTTGCGTGCTTCCTCATGCCGGAGAAATCGGCGAAGCCCAGGCGCGATTCCTCGCAGCCCACGAAGACGTTCTCGACGACATTCATCGTAGGTACCAGGAGATTTTCCTGGTAGATGATCTCGATGCCGAGTTCCTTGGAAAAGCGGGGACTCAGGGTCCTGTGCGAAACCCCTCCGACGATGATCTGGCCCGAGTCGGGCGTGTAGGCGCCCGAGAGGATCTTCATCAACGTGGACTTGCCCGCACCGTTCTCGCCGACAAGTCCGTGTATCTCCCCCGGATGGAGATCGAAGGTGATGCCGTTGAGGGCCCGGACGCCTGCGAAGCTTTTGACAATGCCCCGCATCTGAATGACCGTCTCGCGCTCTTCCACTCCTGCCCTCTTTCGGCACATCGTTCCGACATGAGGGCGACCGACCCCGAGGGGCCGGTCGCCTTGTCATGCATTATATCAGTCGAGGCCGCCGATGTATTTGATGGAAGCTGCGTCGACCACGTCCCACTTGATGGCCTTGCTGAGGGTCTTCACGTCCACGGGGACGATCGGGAGGGGATAGAAGGCAGCGGGTTTCTTCTTGCCCTGGGAGTTCCACCAGAGGTTGCGGAAGGTGATCAGGCCCTGGAGGGAAACCGGGGCGGTGATGTTGGCATACTCGATGCCATCCTTGATCATCTTGAGGCCCTCGGGCGAGCCGCCGGTGGAGACGATCTTTTTCTTGCCGTCGAGGCCCTTGTCCTTGAGCGCGTTGAAGACGCCGATGGCCATGAGGTCGTTGTTGGCGAAGACCACATCGAAGGCCTTGCCGGTGGAGAGGAAGCTCTGGGTTACGTCCATGGCCTTCTGGGTCTGCCAGTCGCCGTGGATGATGTCGACCATGGTGACCTTGCCCTTGAACTCGGCGAGGGCCTTGTTCACGCCGATCATGTAGGTTTCCCAGACACCGCCACCCTCGGCGCCGGCGACAAAGAGGACCTTGGAACCGGGCAGGGAGGTCGCGATGTACTTGATCGCGCCATAGCCGATGTCGTCATAGCGGCAGGCGACCACGGAGATGTACTTGCCGGCGTCCGCGTTCATCGGGAGGTTTTCGATCGTAATTGGGATGTTCTCCTCGTTGGCCATGCGGATGAGGGTAGCCGCCTGGTCAGGGCTTATCGGGAATACCGAAATGCCATCCACTTTCTTCGCGATCAGCTCCTGCATGAGGCCCACTGATTTTTCGGCGTCGTTCTCGGAGTCGAGGACGATGACGTTGACGCCCTTGAGCTTTGCGGCGTACTGGAAGGCTTCGGCGCCGTACTGATTCCAGATGTCCTTCATGTCATAGGCGATGTAACCGTAGGTAAGCTGCTTGGCCGGTGCCGCCCAGACGTTGAGCGACATAGCCAGCATCACTGCGACACAAACCAGACCGATTCTCTTCCGCATGTCTTTCCTCCTGATATCCAATCCGCCCGCGGGTTCGGAGGGCTAACCCCACCTTCCTGCGGGAAGCGGTCCTGCGGAAACCGGCGGGCAAACCCGTCGGCCCCGCAGGCTCAGACAACTCCCAGACCTTTCAGATACTCGAACGAATCCTTGACGGCCTTGTCCACCTCGGCCAGGTCCTTGGGGCCCGCCTGCGTGAACTCAACCTCGAGGCTGAGGGGCGAGGTATTGCCTGCGGCGACAAGGGCCTGCATTACGGCGTCGAGCTTGAGGGCGCCCTTGCCGAGGGCGGGGAAATTCCACTCGGCCTGGGCGCCGGCCTTGTCCTTGAGGTGAACGTACTTCACCTCGCCGATGCAGCCGGTGATTTCCTCTTCGGGCAGGGTCTTGCCGTAGAAGACCACGTTGGCGGTGTCGTAGTTGACGCCGAGGAAGGGCGAGCCGACCTTCCTCGTGACCCTGGCCAGCGACTCCCCGGTGCCGTACTCGCCGTGGGTTTCCAGGACCATCACAATTCCCAGCTTCTCGCAGGTGGGAAGGACTTTCCTGATGTTGGCAATCAGGACATCCTCGGCACTGCCCTCGTTGTGGCCGAAGTGGGCCTCACCCGTGGAGGTGACGATGTATGTGCAGCCGAGCCTGCCCGCCAGTTCGATGTTGGCCCGGAAGTCCTCGAGCCTGGCTGAGTCCATGAGGTTGCAGTGGCCGCTTAAGCCCAGGGGGGAGAGGCCGAGGGCCTTGGTTTTCCTGAGCACCTCGTCGATCTCTGCGCTGCTCATCGATGCTGACAGGTGTTCAGTCCATCCCTTGACCGCCGTGTACTCGACGTTCTTGAACCCGGCCTTCGCGATGCCGTTCAGGGCCTCGTCCAGGCCGAAGCCGTGGTAGGTGTTGGTTGACACCGCGAACGCGTTTTTCATGGGTCCCGATACCTTCATTGACGCCTCCTTGGGAATCAGACGGTTAAATCTTAGCGCAAATCCTAGTGCATCTCTGCATCGCAGCTACCGATGCCCGAGCGGAGAAAATTAAACTGCACCTGGGGATGGTCGGCGAGGAGGGACATCGGGACGGAGGAGTCCGGGACCTTCTTCGCTATCATGAGGGCTGTCAGCCTGAGGCCGAAGGGGTTGTCGTGGTTGCCCGCGTGCCAGATGGAGACCTTGTCGCATTTCCAGGTCTCCAGGGGGCCGACCGACAGGGCCTGCGAGGGTACCTGGGAGACGACACCGCCTCCCGAAGTCCTGGCGTTCTGGATGATGGTCATGGGGTGGAGATTGACGACCCTGGCGCTGAGTTTCCTGAACTCGGCAGGGGAGGGTGGGGCGTCGCGCCAGGCGCCCTCGCGCTTGAAGGGGTCATTGAAGGCCCAGTGCTTCACCTCGCCCTGGCCGCCCTGCATCACCAGGCATCGGGCTGTGTCGTAGGAGGCTGTATACTCGGCCAGGTTGTCAGCACGGAGGAAATGGAGGTTCTGCTCGGGCATGCGGAGTTTTTTGTCGATCCGGGAAAAGCAGAGGTCCATATCCGCCTTCCGGAAGCTCAGGGGATGGTCGGCTGCCACTTCCTTGCCGTCCACGTACCACTCGTCCATGGCCCAGAAATGGGCGCTCCTGACATCGATCTCCAGGTCATTGACCATGCGCGCGACCAGGGGCAGCTGTTCCGTCGGTCCGATCGGACCACAGATTCCGCAAGGCGCATCGTCGGTCGAAGCCATCCAGGCCTGGAGGTACTCCAGGGCCTCAGCCACATAGAATTCCTCGCGGGTTTCATAGAGTTTGATAGTGAAGCCCGGTCGGGACAGGCCGGGTATGTCCTCGGCCCTGAGGCGGGCGGCGTCAGCGAGGAGCTCGGCATCGAGAGTCGTGTAGTCCCACCAGTCGGGGGCGACCTTGCTTAGCGATCTCAACTGGCTCAGCTGGCTCATCCTGGCATCCTTGCTTACTAACGTTACGTTAGCAGCAATAATCATCCCGGATTGTGGACCTGTCAAGAATGAAGTGAGGCAGATTCGGAGGGGCCGGCGTTCGCTGCAGCCGGCCCTTACCCTGGCGCAGATGCCGGGATGTCCTCCCTTTCCGCGAGCTTGGCCTCGTCCCAGAAGCCGTCCATCACTGCGAGGAGCTCTGCAGCTCCCTCTGGGTCGCCGGGACGGCCCTTGGCAGCGTCGAGGGCTCTGCCCGCCTCGGCCATCCGCTTTTCGACATGATGGAAGCGGCGCTCGAACTTGGCGACGCTGCGCCTGAGGGCGAGGCCCGGGTCGATGTCGAGGAAGCGCGCCACGTTGATGGTCGAGAACAGGAGGTCTCCGAGCTCGTCCTCGAGGGCATCACGGTCCCCCGTGGTCGTGGCCTCCTCGCAGGCTGCCTCCGACTCGTGGAGCTCCTCCCGGGCCTTGGCCCAGACATCCCCCGCGTGTGACCAGTCAAAGCCGACTTTTGCGGCCTTTTTCTGGAGCTTGAAGGCCCGTTCCAGGGGCGGCAGGGAGCTGGGCACTCCGTCAAGGATGGAGTCCCGCTTCCTGCGGCCCTCGACCTTTTCCTTGATCTCGCCCCATTGGCGGAGCACTTCCGCGGAGTCCTTTGCCTCTGTCTCCCCGAACACGTGGGGGTGGCGGCGTACGAGTTTTTCGGCCAGCTTCGTAAGCGTGTCCGCGACGGTGAAGTCGCCCAGTTCCTCGTGCATGTAGGAGATCATCGTCGCAAGGAGGAAGATATCGCCAGCTTCCTCGCGCACGTGGGCAGCGTCTCCCTCGTCGATGGCTTCAACCAATTCATAGCATTCTTCGATGAGCGAGCCTCGCAGGGTCTCGGGACTCTGCTCGCGGTCCCAGGGGCAGCCGTCCGGCGCGCGCAGCCTCGCCACTATGCGGTAGAGTTCCGCGAAGGCCGCCCCTGCCCTGTCCATCGATCCTTCCATGCCGCCAACCTCCCGCCCCTGGGCGGCCGCCCCTGGGCCTGGCATCCTAGCACGGGAGGATGGAACGCGGCGATTCGTCAGGCCTCAGCCTGCGGCCTCAGCCTGCGGCCTCAGCCTGCGGCCTCAGCCTGCGGCGGCAGCCTGCGGCAGGGGAGGGGGCTGCCGCGGAGGTGGCTACGTGGGGGGTGGCTGCTTGCGGCGGGCCGATGGCTGTGGCTATCCTTCGCTTCATGATCGCCTCATCCGATGGCGGATGCCCAGGTCCCTGGCCTCGCAGACCAGGTCTGGCATTCATCGCCCTCCTGGTCCCCGTCATCTGTGCCGGCGCCGCTCCAGCAGCCTCCGTGCCCGCCGCTACCCCAGCAGCTTCCGTGGCGGCTGTTACCGCAACCGCCGATCCCCGCCTCGCCCCCGCTCTGGAGGCCCTGGTCCGTGCCACACCCAGCCTGGGTCCTGCGGTAGCCGCCTCCATCCGCGGCCGCATTGAAGCCGACCCGAAGGGCTTCCTCGCCCTCCTCGACACAGTCCTGGCCGAGAGGGCGTCCGACCCCTGGCGTTTCGTGCGTGCCGACAAGGTCGCCCCGCCCCTGCCCTCCGGCTTCGAGCCCTCGGACCTCGTGGCCCTCGACGGGAAGAAGGTAGCAATTGCGAAGGATGGCCTGAAGCTACGGAGACAGGCCCTCGCGGCACTCCTTGCCATGGCCTCAGCGGCCCGCACCGAGGGTCTGAAGCTCGTTGCAGGCTCAGCCTACCGTTCGTGGGCCTACCAGAAGACTGTGTTCGCGAGGGAGGTCGCCGCCTACGGGGAGGCCCAGGCACGCCGCGAGTCGGCCGAGCCGGGCCGCTCCCAGCATCAGCTCGGAACTGTGGTGGACTTCAGCCCCATCGACGAGGCCTTTGCCCTGCGGCCCGAGTTCGCCTGGCTGTCGGCGCGGGCCGGTGGCTTCGGATTCTCGCGCTCCTACCCCGAGGGCCTGGAAGCTGTCACCGGTTACCGAAGCGAAAGCTGGCATTGGCGCTGGATCGGAACCGGGGCTGCGAGCCTCCAGAAAGCCTATTTTGGAGACGTGCAGCAGTACCTGATGCTGTTCCTTTCATGCAGGTGAGGCGCCACCTTCGGCGGCGTTTCACCCGGGGAAGGTCACTTCTTCGCGAATGGCCATTTCAGGGCCGAAGGCCAGCTGAGGTGTTCCGGCTCGAAGTTCCAGGTCATGCCTGCGCTCGCAGAGAAGAGAACGTCACGTGTAGAAGGGCTGCGACCCTTCAGATTATCCATCCCGAAGGTGAAGATGGCGTTGGTGAACTCCCCGTGGAAGCTGATGCCCTCGAAGGGAGTGACGGTCAGCTTGATGCCTGCTATGGCGCTGCCGAGTGTGTCGGTCAGCGCAGAAGCCTGGAAGTATTTGGAACGCTGTTCGTAGCCGAGGGTGGTCTTGAGCTGGTAGGGGATGTTTTTCTTGTAGATGTCGACGACGAGGGCGTAACGCGTCAGAGCGTCCTCGATGATCTTGCCCTTGGAGTCCACCATGCTGAAACGCTTGCCCGAGACTGAACCGGAAACCACGGCGTTGGCCGTGTAGAATCCGGCTGAAATTTCCGCGGCGGTCTGTGGCACCGAGGCGGCGCCGGCTACCAGGCCGAGGGCGAGGCCGCCATCGGAGCGCGCCGAGACGAAGGCGATTCCAGGCAATTGCACGAGGATCGAGGTGGAAAGTCCGAGGCTGTACGGTCGGTTGTCCTTGTTCAGGAAGCCCATGAAGGGTCCTACTCCGACGCTTGCGACTCCCTTCTCGAAGCGGAAGATTCCCGAGGCGACGTTGCGGAGGACGGGGTCGGTCTCGTAGGCGAGATGGAATTTGAAATCCTCACCCATGGGGATGATGAGCCAGCCGGCCCCTCCGTAGAACCATGAGGTAAAGGAGCCCGGGGACCAGGCAGAGGTCCCGGCCAAGGCGCTGGTCCGGGCCCAGGGAAAGTACATGCTTGAACTCCGGCCCTCGCCTCCGATCTCCATGGCGGAGAGTCCGGCTACGCCGAGCAGTGAGGACAGGAGGAGCGCAAGGATTCTGAGTTGCATGCCACCCGCCTCAGTAGGAGGTCTTCACGCCGATGAAGGGCTTGAAGATGCCGAACCAGGGAGTCGGGAAGGGGAAGAGCGCTAGCCCGAGCTTGAAGTTCCAGGCCACACCGGACAGGATGGCCTCATAGTAGGGCGATACCTCAGCAGCCAAGGGCTGCGATTCCTTGGGTCTGAACTGGAGGTAGGCTTCGACGCCACCCTGCATTCCCGAATCAGACAGGCGGCCGAAGCGGAGGTTGAATCCGACGTCAAGGGACCCTCCCTCGCCTGTGGCTTTCTGCCGGTAGTAGGCCGGATGATAGAAGACGGTGAGCGCGAGCTGGCCGCCTCCTCCAACGAAATTGACACGGGGCTCGAAGAGGAAATAGACATCGTTCACGTCAAAGGCCTTGGTGGGATCGTACTGGGGCACCCCGACCTGGGCATAGAACTCGCCCATGTCCCCGGGTGCGACGTGAAACAGGAGGCCCCCGCGGTACAGCCCATATTTGTGGGAGACATCCCAGGAACCGCCTGCGAAGGTCTCGATCTTGAGGGTGTTGAGGTCGAAGAGCCCACGGAGGTCACCCGACCAGGTGCCGGCACCGAGGTCCGAGTCCTGGTAGGCATAGGCATAGACCTTCGAGCGGTCATTAATGCTTAGGCCCATGCGCGCTCCTGTGCCATACACCGCATGTATGCCATCCCAGGAGACTACCGGATTCTTATAGATGCCATTGGGATAGCGGAGGGGGCCGCGCAGTTCAGTGGCGAAGGGTGTCGCGCCGAAGAGGGTCGCGAAGTCGTCGCCGGAGCAGAAGGTATCGAGATAGCCGACAAAGTAGGAAGCCTCGAGGGGAAGGCCGAGGATGCGCTTGGCCGAGACCGAAACCGTCTTGAGCCTGAGGCCCGGGGCGTTGATCCTCGAAATGAGGGCAGTGCGCTCCGCCTGGGTCCACTGCAGGGCATCGGCGTAGGAAAGCGATTGTTGCAGATCCCTGAGATCCGATTCGACCTGGGTTGAAAGGAAATCGAGGCGGAGGAGTCCGGCGAATTTCTCGCCGCCACCGATGCCCAAATCGAAGGCGAGCCGCGAGCTGATGGGGAACTTTCCCGTTGTCTTGTCATAGGCTCCATAGCTCACCAGCTCGAGGTTCTCGACGACGAGATTGGCTGCTGCCAGATCGGGCGCAACCAGGGCCGCGAGCGTGACACAGGCCAAGAGGGGAAGGCGGACTCGTCGTTGCATCAAGGGTTCTCCTCGGATCGCGTCACTCTACTCTACCGCCTTCGTGGCTCTGTCACAATGTGTCTACTTCAGGCATGCCACGGCTCCTGAAGTCTATCCCCGATCGGCAAAGGCCTCCGCGCGGGGATCCTTGACTAGTATCGGCACGAATTGCGAGGGAATGGAGGCCCCTCCCCCTGCGGAGCCTGCATTGACATCCCCCCCTTGGCCCGGTACGTTTGTGCCGTCGTCGGCTCGCCTTTTCCTCCTGTGCCAACCGACCCGGCATCCGATCCTTCGCGCCAAGGTGCCATGATGAACCATTCGGATCCCTCGACGCTCGGTATCCTCTCCTGTCCCGGCGCGGAATTCTTCGCCGACCAGGTCATCCGTCGCCTCGGTTCCATCTACAAGCGCCGTTTCGACCGCAAGGCCCAGCTTCTGGCTTCCCGCTACCACCTGACCGAAGAGCTCGTGATGCGGAAGATGAACTTTGACAACGACATCCAGTCCAGCCTTCCCTATGTGCCTGGCAACGTGAGCGGCTACCGCTCCCCGAAATTCAAGGTCCATGCCCGCCACACCTGGTTCCCCAATGGCGAGATCAAGACCGAGATCCTCGATTCAGTCCGGGGCAAGGACATCTACATCTTCCAGGACATCGAAAACCATCAGCCCATCCCCTTCAACGAAAATGCAATCACGCGGGTCCTGACGGTCAACGACCACCTCTTCTCGCTCTTTGTCACCATCGACGCGGCCATCCAGGCGGGCGCCAACCGCATCAACCTCGTCCTGCCCTCCTTTCCCTACGCGCGCCAGCACAAGAAAAAGGGCCGCGAGAGCCTCACCGCCGCGCGCGTAAGCGAGATCCTCGAAAGCCTTGGCGTCGAACGCATCATCACCCTGGACATCCATTCCAAGGAAATCGAGAACTCCTTCGGCAAGATGCGCCTGGAAAACCTCCACCCCTCCCTCCAGATCATCGAGAAGCTCATCGAAATCGTAGATATCTCGAGCGACGACTTTGTCGTCCTTTCCCCCGATACCGGCGCCGTGGACCGCAACAAGTTCTTCGCGAACAGCCTCCACAAGCCCCTGGCTCTCCTGTATAAGGAGCGCGACTACTCGAAGGTGAGCAAGAACGCCGCCGAGTCCAACATTACCGACATGCGCCTCCTCGGCGATGTGAAGGGCAAGACGGTCTTCATGGCCGATGACATGCTCGGCACGGGTGGCACCCTTCTCAAGGGCATGAAGACCATCCGCGAGATGGGCGCTGCCTCCATTGTCTGCGCCGTTTCCCTCCCCCTGTTCTCTGGCTCGGCCGTCGAGGACTTTGACGAAGCGCACAAGAGCGGGCTTTTCCATCGCATCATCGGGACCAATGCGGTCTTCCACCGCGAACTGCTCCAGAAGGAATGGTACGTCCAGGCTGACTGCACCTCGCTTTTCGCCCAGATCATCAGCCTCCTCCATCACAACCGCTCTCTTTCCCAGCTTCTGGACCCGAGGGATCTTGTCGCCAAGCGGATCAACCGCCAGCTTGAGCGCATCGCCCACGGCCACAGCCCGGCTTCGGCCCAGGGCCCTGAAGCCAGCACTTCGCGGCCACCCCGTTCCGGCGGCGAGGGGGAAGACCTGGGTGATTCCGGCCCCTTTTCCTACTGAGCCACTGACTCCAGGCAGTCACCCATGAAGGTCTTCACGCTTCCACCCGAGCCGCTGGGACTGGTCTTCGACCTCGATTCCACCCTCTACACCCATGAAGCCTACGCCCGCTTCCAGCTTGATGTCCTCGTGCGGAGGCTCGCCCGCGAGCGCGGGGAGGCCGAGGACAGGGTGGCAGCCCTCGTCAAGGAAGTCCGCGACTGCCGCCGCCGCGAAACCGGCTCAGAAACCTCCCTCGGCAGGGTCTTCATGGAACTGGGAGTGCCAATCGAGACGAGCGTCCTCTGGCGCGAGGAGCTCATCGTACCAGCCGACTGGATCGGGGCCGACCCCAGGCTCCGCGAGGTCCTGGCCGTCCTTGGCAGGCGCTATGCGCTCGGCCTGCTGACAAACAACCCGCGTTCCGTCGGGGAGGCCTCGCTGGCTGCCCTCGGCGTCCGGGACCTCTTTGGCCCGGTAGTCGGCCTCGACGACAGCCTGCGTTCCAAGCCCGATCCCGCTCCC
>JBMOIK010000030.1:0-20898 GCA_049317365.1 Rectinemataceae bacterium
CGAGGACAACCAGAAGATGTCCAAGTCGCGCGGCAACGTGATCAACCCCGACGACATCATCGGGGAGTTCGGGGCCGATTCCATGCGGGTCTACGAGATGTTCATGGGGCCTCTCGAGGTCTCCAAGCCCTGGGCGACCGCTGGGCTTGTCGGCGTGTCGCGCTTCCTCGAGCGCTACTGGGGCATGGCCGAGAAGATCGCCTCGGGTGAGACGAAGCTCGTGGACGCGGCACCCGGCGGCGGGTTCCTGAAGCTCCTCCACAAGACCGTGAAGAAGGTCACGCACGACACCGATACCCTCAACTTCAATACCGGGATCTCCGCGATGATGATCCTGTCCAACGAGGCGGCCAGGCTTGCCCAATTGCCCCGGTCTGTCTGGGAGTCCATGGTGCTCATGCTTGCCCCCTACGCGCCGCACCTGGCCGAGGAACTCTGGGAAAGGCTTGGCCATGCGGAGAGCCTCGCCAGGCATCCCTGGCCTGCCTATGACGAAGAGCTCTGTGCCGATGATGAAAAAGAGATAGTCGTGCAGGTCAACGGGAAGATCCGCGAGCGATTCTCCGTCTCCTCGGGAACGCCCGAGGCCGAGCTCGAGGCGAGGGCCAAGGCCCTGCCGAAGGTCCTCGAATGGACTTCGGGCAAGGCCCTGGTGAAAGTGGTATGTGTGAAAGACAAGCTGGTCAACATCGTCGTCAAGGCCTGAGCGTGGGGCGGGGGAAAGAACAATGAAGGATCTTGTACCGGCGACGCGGCCGGGAATCCGGCTGGGCATCAGGCAGCGCGTGGCCGGCCTGGCCGTCGGCGCTGTCGCCGCAATCGTAATAATTGGCTCCATTGCCCTGCTTTCCCTGTCGGCGATCCTCGGGGCCCTCGACCAGGAGAGCCTGGACATAAGTGTGGCCGTGCTGACGCTCGAGGCCAAGACCGGCGTCTCGGAGGGCATGTTCGGGCTGTACCGCGCGAAGGCCGCGATATCGGAGGGGCAGTCGTCACTGGCCGGCTCGCTCACGGGCATCGAGGCCAGCCGCGCGCAGGGACAGCGTGCCCTCGACGCCCTGGCGGCCCTGGAAGGGCTTTCACCCAAGACGGCCGCAACGATAAAGGACACTGTCCAGGCGGTCGATACCTACAATGCTGCCCTGGAAAAGGTCCTCGCTGCCTACAGGGACGGCGGCAACGCAGGGATGGTCTTCTACAGGGCCTTCTCCGGTTACTCGGCCGTGACCGCGGAGTTCGGCAAGCTCATCGAACTCACGAAGGCCTCAAACGACGCTTCCGTCAAGAGCGCCAAGGCCATCCGCGACAGGGCGCTCGTCCTCGTCATCGCCCTCGGTCTCTTCCTCGCCTTGAGCGGCGTGGCGCTTTCGGTTTTTTCGATACGATGGATCAATGGCCTCATGGCTGCCCTGGTGACCGCCGTGGCAAAGATCGGGGCAGGTGACCTCACGGTGAACACGGGGATCGCGGGGCCTAGCGAGATAGGCCGCGTGGGGGCCTCGGTCGATGGCCTCGTGGCTGACCTCGGAAGGCTCATCGGGACCGTGAAGCAACGCATCGACGGGCTTTCGGCGGAGGGAAGGAACCTCGCCTTGATCATGGCCAGTGCTGGAAGGGCCGTCGAATCGATTGCGCATAATGCGGATGAATCGAAGTCGCGCCTCGAGGAAGAGTCGGGCCACGTCGGCGAGTCGGTCGATGCCATGGCCGAGATCGCCCGCGGCGCCGAGGCCCTGGCGGCCACGCTCGCCCGGCAGCACGAGGCAGTCGTCGAATCCGCCGATGCGGTCGAGGCCATGATGCACGGCATAGAAGAGGCGACGCGCAGGGCCGAAGGCGCGAGCGAAGCAGGTATCCTCCTTCAGTCCGAGGGCAATGCCGGCAAGGACAAGATGGATGAGGCCATCCTCGCTGTCGGGGATATCGTCTCCCATTCGCAGATCCTGGCCGAGGCCACCGGGCTCATCTCCGAGATCGCCGATCGGACCAACCTCCTGGCCATGAACGCAGCCATCGAAGCGGCCCATGCCGGAGACTCTGGCAAGGGCTTCGCGGTCGTGGCCGACGAGATCCGGCGCCTCGCCGAGCAGGCCAACGAGAAGGCACGCGAGATCGGCAAGGTCCTGGGCGAAGTCACTAAATCCATAGAATTGGTACAGGATTCAAGCGCTGCGGCGGGGCAGTCCTTCGGCGCCATCCTCGACCGTGCGCTGGAGCTCGGAGACGGGGTGGGGGTCATCGCGGCCACCATGATCGGCCAGCGGGCCCAGGCCCAGAAGGCGCTCGGTGGCATCAAGCGCCTCAGGGACTCAGTCGGGGAGATCAGCGCTACGGCCGGGGACCTCAAGCGGGGCAACGGCCTCCTCCTCGAGCGCGCTGCGGGCCTGCGTTCGGCCAACGAACTCACCAGGGCCGATTCCATCGCGGTCGCTGACTCGGCACAGCAGATCCGTGACACCTTCATCGAGGCGATTGCATTGGCTGGAACCACCGCGGACCTCATATCCGAGGTGCGCACGGCGACAGACAGGTTCACGACGATAGCCCTGCCATGAATGATCCCTACCCCAGGCTTCTCGAACCCCTCGACCTTGGATTCACGACCCTCAGGAACCGCGTCCTCATGGGCTCGATGCACACCGGCCTCGAGGAGGCCCACGACGGCGGCGCTGCCATGGCGGCTTTTTTCGCCGAGCGTGCGCGCGGCGGGGTGGGCCTCATCGTCACGGGCGGGGTGGCTCCGAACACGGCAGGAAGGGTGGCCCCGTTTTCAGCGCAGCTAAGCCTTCCCTGGCAGATTGCCCGCCACCGCCGCATCACGGAGGCTGTCCACCGCGAGGGTGGGAAGATAGCCCTCCAGATCCTCCATGCAGGGCGCTATGCCTTCCATCCCCTGTCCGTGGCTCCCTCGTCCCTTCGCTCCCCCATCACGCCCTTCACGCCGCGCGCGCTCGGGAAGGGTGGCGTCGGGCGGACCATCGCGGCCTATGCCCGCTGCGCGCACCTGGCGAAGAAGGCGGGCTACGACGGTGTCGAGGTGATGGGTTCCGAGGGCTACCTCATCAACGAGTTCATCGCCGGGCGGACCAACAGGCGCAGCGACTGCTGGGGCGGAGCCTGTGAGGCGCGCATGCGGCTTCCCGTCGAGATCGTGCGCCGCATCCGCGGGGAGGTCGGGCAGGACTTCATCCTGATCTTCAGGCTGTCCATGCTGGACCTCGTGGAACAAGGAAGCAATTGGGATGAGATCGTCGCCCTCGCAAAGGCTGTCGAGGCCGCCGGCGCGACCATCGTCAATACCGGCATCGGCTGGCACGAGGCCCGCGTTCCCACCATCGCTTCCATGGTTCCCAGGGCTGCCTTCGCGGAAGTGACGCGCCGCATGAAGGCGGAGCTCCGGATCCCCGTGGTCGCGACGAACCGCATCAATACGCCCGAGGTCGCGGAGGCCGTCATCGCAGGCGGTGCTGCCGACATGGTCTCCATGGCGCGGCCCTTCCTCGCCGATGCCGACTTCGTGGCCAAGGCCGCGTCAGGACGCGCCGACGAGATCAATACCTGCATTGCCTGCAACCAGGCCTGCCTCGACCACATTTTCGGCGGCAAGCCCTGCTCCTGCCTCGTCAACCCCCGGGCCTGCCGCGAAAAAGAACTAGTTATTACAAAGTCTTCGCAGCCGCGGCGCCTTGGGGTGGTGGGCGCCGGTCCCGCCGGCCTCGCCTTCGCGGTCAACGCGGCGCGGCGCGGCCACCTGGTCACCCTCTACGAGGCCGAGGCGGATATCGGCGGCCAGTTCGCCCTGGCCCGCCTCGTGCCCGGCAAGGAGGAGTTCGCGGAGACCCTCCGCTACTTCCGCAGGCAACTCGAATTGCTCGGCGTCGAGCTCCGGCTCGGACATCGGGCCAGCGTCGAGGAGCTCGCCGGCGCCGGCCACGACATGCTGGTCCTCGCCTCGGGCGTCTTTCCTCGCCCGCTTTCCATCCCTGGCGCAGGGCACCCGAAGGTCTGTTCCTACGTGGACATCCTGAAGGGAAGGGTCGTCGCCGGCGCCTCGGTGGCCATCATCGGGGCAGGGGGCATCGGCTTCGATATCGCGGAGTACCTTTGCGAAAAAGACCCAAGTAGGCCCATCGATGCCGACGCCTTCGCCCGCTACTGGGGCATCGACCTGTCAGTGGCGGCCCGGGGAGGCGTTGAAGGCGTGAAGCGCGCGATTCCTCCGCAGGCCAGGAGCATCTGGCTGCTGCAACGCAGCGAAGGCAAGAGCGGGGCCCGCTTGGGCAAGACAACCGGCTGGATACACCGCGCCTCCCTCAAGGACAGGAAGGTCACCATGTGGGGATCCGTCACTTATGAGAAGATCGACGACGAGGGCCTCCACGTCGTCTACAAGGGCGAGTCCCGGGTGCTCGCGGTCGATACGGTGGTGGTCTGCGCAGGGCAGGAACCGCAGCGTGAGCTCCTGTCAGGCCTCAAGGCTGCAGGCCTCGAGGTCCACCTCATCGGCGGCGCGGACGAGGCAGCCGAGCTCGATGCCAAGCGGGCGATCAGGCAGGCGACAGAACTGGCGCTTTACCTGTAGGGCGTCCCTTCGAGGGGGAGCCTCGTCCTGATGATCCCATCCCTGGCAGTGTAGGCTGCGGCCACGGCTGCAGCCGTCGGTATCGAGGATATCTCTCCGATGCCCTTGGCACCGAAGCCCGAGGCACTCGTGCCACCGTCGATGGCGTTTCCGGGTCCGGCCCTGCGCACCATGATGGTCTCGATGGGCGGGACCTCGGTGGCGCGCAGCAATCCTAATTGCGAGAACCGGGGCGGGGGAGAGCAGTCCACAAGCGGCAACCTTTCGGTGAGGGCGTAGCCGAGTCCCATCGTCACGCCGCCCTCCACCTGCCCGGTGAAGGCAAGGGGGTTCACGACGAGGCCGGAATCATGGGCAGCCACGACGCGCTCGAGGCGGGCGTCCTTTCCGAGGATGACGACATGGCAGGCGTAGCTGTAGGCGACATGCCTGACCGGGTTCTTCTTGTCGGTGGGGAAGTGGTCGGTCTGGGCCTCGAACTCGGCGTAGAACTCCCTTCCGGAAAGCGCGGCGTAGGGGAAGGCGCCTCCGGAAGCAGTTCGGTGATCCCTGGTACTCGTTGCTTCGCCCAACGCGGCCCGTGCCAGGTCGCAGGCCCTTCGGCAGGCCTCCCCTGTTATGAGGGTCTGCCTCGAGGCAGTCGAGGTGCCCGCGTCCGGGGTGACCGAAGTGTCGGGCATGTGGACCGCGATCCATTCCGCCCCAAGTTCCAGCACCTGTCCGGCAATCTGGGTCAGCGCTGTTGCGAGGCCCTGCCCCATGCAGGCCGCGCCCGTGCGGATCTCGACCCTGTCCGCAAGCACGGCCACGATGCAGCGTCCGGTGTCGGGATGGCCCATGCCGATGCCCGTATTCTTGAAGCCGCAGGCGATTCCCGCGCGTCCGGGGGCGGATTCGTAGGCTTCCTTCACCGCCAGGAGGCATTCCTCGAGGGCTGTATCCGGGCCCGCGATCTGCCCGTTCGAAAGGGTGTCGCCCGGACGGACTGCGTTGCGCATCCGGATTTCCCAGCCCGATATGCCTACAATTGAAGCCAATTCGTCCAATGCGCCCTCGAAGGCGAAGTTGGTCTGGGGCACGCCGAAGCCGCGGAAGGCGCCAGCCGGCGGGTTGTTGGTGTAGACTGCGGTGCCCTCGATGTGGACATCGGGGACGACGTAGGGACCAGCGAGATGGGTGACCGCCCGGTGGAGGACGGGGCTGCCCAGGGATGCGTAGGCACCGGTATCGGCCACGACGCTGGCGCGGACAGCAAGGAGCTTGCCCCTTCTGTCGCAGCCGACTTCGAGGTCTATCTTCATCGGGTGGCGCTTGACGTGGACGCGGGTCGATTCGGCCCTCCCGAGGGTGAGCTTGACCGGACGTCCGGAAAGCCAGGCGGCGAGGGCGGCGTGATGCTGCACCGACTGGTCCTCCTTGCCCCCGAAGCCGCCGCCGACATAGGCAGACACAACACGTACTTTCTCTTCGTGGAGGCCGAGGGTTCGGGCAATGTAGCGGCGGCCATCGTAGACGTTCTGCTCGCCGGTATGTACCAGGACAACGCCGTCGGAGCCGGGCGGGAAGGCGAGGGCGCTCTCGGTTTCCAGGAATGCGTGGTCGGTGAAACCCGTCTCGTAGCTGCGCCTGACCATGTGTGCTGAAATGGCGAGGGCCGCCCCGGCGTCCCCGAGGTCCAGCACGATGTCGGACAGGATGTTGCCCTTGGGATGGAGACGCGGGGCAGCGACGGCCAGTGCGGCCTCAGGGCTCGAAAGGGGCTCGAGGACCTCGTATGCGGCTACGATGAGACCGAGGGCAGTACGTGCGATTTCCAGGGTTTCCGCGGCGACCAGGGCTATGGCGTCGCCGACGTAGCGCGTTTCCTCTCCGACCGCGATGAAGGTCGGCCAGTCATCGACGATGTGGCCGATGTAGCGTTCGCCGGGGATGTCGCTGGCATCGGCTGCGGTGACGACACCGGCCAGGGCCCGCGCGGCCGAAAGGTCGAGGGACTGCAGGCGCGCACGCGGATGCTCTGCCCTGAGCACCGCCGCATGGAGCATGCCGGGCACCGACAGGTCATCGACGAAGGCGGCCTGGCCCCGTGTCTTGATGGCTGCGTCCACGCGCCTGAGGCTCGAGCCCAGGGGCCCGGACTCCCTCTGGGCCGTGGCCTGCGGGGCAGCACCCGCATCTGCGTCCCTCCGCATCGCGGCCGCGCGTCCGACCGCCAGGACGATCCTTGCATAGCCCGTACAACGGCAGAGGTTCCGCCGCAAGGCCGCGCGGATTTCCTTTTCCGTGGGCGAGGGGTTCCTGTCCAGGAGGGCCTTGGCCGAGAGCACCATGCCAGGGGTGCAGTAGCCGCACTGGACGGCTCCGGCTTCCGAAAAGGCGAGCTCGTAGATGGCCATCTCGGAGGCCCCGATCCCCTCGACGGTCAGCACCGACTTTCCCGCGACCCTTTCAATTGGTACTATACAGGCGGAGAAGGGCGTGCCGTCCACGAGTACCGTACAGGCGCCGCAGATGCCCTCGCCGCAGGCGTTCTTGGCACTCGTGATCCGGGCGCCAAGGCGGAGGTACTCGAGGAGTTTCGCACCCTCGGGCGCCTCGGCAGCCCTGCCGTTGAGGGTGAAGGCGATCATGGGCAGGCTTTGCCGGTCGAAGTGCCGTCCTTCCGCATCTCTTCGAGGGTGACGCCGGCCATCATGAAACCAAGTTCCTCTACGGTGGAACTCCCCCGGTCGACGATGCCGATTATGCCGCCCTCGTACATGACCGCGATCCGGTCGGAGAGGCCACGGAGCTCGTCGAGGTCCTCCGAGATCAGGAGGATGGCCATGCCCTTCTCGCGCTGTGCCAGGAGGCTGTCGTGGATGTACTCCGAGGCTCCGATGTCCACGCCGCGCGTCGGCTGGGCCGCGACAAGGAAAAAGGGATCGCGTGAGAGCTCGCGCGCCATGATGAGCTTCTGGATGTTGCCGCCCGAGAGGTTCTTGATCGGCACCTCGAGGCTCGGCGTCTTGACCGAGAAGAGCTCGACCAGCGAAAGGGCATGCTCGCGCATCCTGTCGAAGGCGAGGAAGATCCAGCGGCGGAAGCGCCTGGACATATGGTCGTGGAGGAAGACATTCTCCCCGACGGTGAATTCGCGGATGGCTCCGTCGCGCATTCGCTCCTCGGGGATGAAGGCCATGCCCTTGTCGAAGCGCTCGTTCACGGTGGCATTGGTCATGTCATGGCCTTCGACGAGGACCGTGCCAGACGTGAGCTTGCGCATGCCGGCGAGGCATTCGGCGAGTTCCTTCTGCCCATTGCCGGAGACGCCGGCGAGGCCGAGGATTTCCCCCGACCTGATGCCGAGGTCGATGCCGCGGAGGGCTTCGAGGCCCCTGTCACCCATGGCCTTGAGTCCCTGCATTTTCACGAGCTCGGGGCCGGGTGCGTGCGGCCGTGGATCGGGGTCCTTGACCTCCCGGCCGACCATCATGTGCACAAGGTCCTGCTGCGTAAGGTCGCAGGTCCTGCCCGAGCCCACGACCTGACCGTCGCGCAGCACCGTGACGCGGTCGCTGATGGCCTTCACCTCGTAAAGCTTGTGCGAGATGAAGATGAGGGAGTGTCCCTCCGTCAGCATCGTCCGGAAGGTGGTGAAGAGGTCCTCGACCTCCTGCGGCGTGAGGACTGCCGTCGGCTCGTCGAGGATGATGAGCCCGGCGCCCCGATAGAGGGCCTTGATGATCTCGACGCGCTGCTGCTCCCCGACCGAGAGCTGCCAGACGAAGGCGTCGGGATCGACCCTGAGCCCGTATTCATTGCCCAGTCGCGTGACTTCCTTCGAGACGCCCTTGGTGTCCGTGAAGGGTCCCCGTCCGGAGGGTAGGCCGAGGGCGACGTTCTGCGCCACCGTCATGGTCGGTACCAGCATGAAATGCTGGTGGATCATGCCGATGCCGGCGGCGATCGCGTCGGCGGGTGAACGGAAGTCCCTGACCCTACCATCTACGATGATCTGTCCCGAATCAGGCCGGTACATGCCGTAGAGCTGGCGCATGAGGGTGCTCTTCCCGGCGCCATTCTCGCCCAGGAGTGCGTGGACCTCTCCCGGCACGACGTCGAAGCTGACGCCGGAATTCGCCAGGACACCGGGAAAGCGCTTTACGATGTCCACCATCTCCACGTGCCCCGTCCTGGGCCTCACTGCTTCCCTCGTTGCGGTCATTGGCCTCTCCTGGATTCAGGGAAATATGAAGGCTTCGATCTAGGAAACGCGGAAACGCGGAGCCGCGGGGTGGATGCCGGAAAAGGCGTCCCCGCGTCCCCGCATCCACCGTCCCTTAGGGCTGTACCTTGATCGTGCCCTTGGTGATGCCGGAGATGGCAGTGTCGGCTGCCTTCCGTACGTTGGCGGGAAGGGCGTAGCCGGAGTTGAAGGCGATCTTGAGGCCGCCGCCGGCGAGTTCGAGAACGTAGGTCTTTCCGCCGAAGGTACCCTTCTGGTGCTCGGCGATGATCTCGCGGAGCATGCCGGTCCAGTCGTAGACCTGGGATGCGACGACGAGCTTGGGCGACAGTGATGCCTGGTCGGCCTGGGTACCGAACCAGAGGACCTTGCCATTGTCCTTGGCTGCGCCGATGGAGCCGACGACTGACTGGGAGGAACCAGTCAGGATGTCCGCCCCGCTGGCGATGTGTGTCTTGGCGGCTGCTGTCATGAGGGCGACATCAGAGAAGGAACCCGTCCAGGTCTTGGCGACGGCGATGCTCTTGGATACGGACTGGACACCCTGGACGAAACCGTCGATGTAGGTCTTGGCATCGCCCACTTCGATGGGACCGGTCACGCCAACCTTCTTGGACTTGGTGAGCATCGCGGCGATGACGCCGTTGACGTAGCCGCCCTGCTCCGCCGCTGCGGTGTAGGCGTAGACATTGTCCATGCCGAAGGTGTTCACGTCGGTTCCCCAGGCGAAGGTCGTCTCGGGGAAATCTGGCGCGACATCCTGGACGGAGGAGCCGTACTGGGATCCGTGGGCGATGACGAGGTCAAAGCCCTGGCCCGCGTAGTCGCGGATTGCCGCCGCGGCGTCCGGGACCTTGAACATGTTGTCCGTGTACTTGAGGACGAGGGCGCTCTCGCCGCCCATTTCCTTCTGGACCGTCAAAAGTGCGCTCCACATCGACTGGCTGAAAGCCATGTCCGTGGTCGCGCTCGGCATGATGACGGCGATGCGGAGAGGCGCGGCTGCGACTCCCAGCACGATGGTGGCGATCATTGCCACCGCGATCGCGGTTCTTCTCACATTCATCCCTGATCTCCTTCCCCTGTCCGGGTACAACAGCTGATGCGGTCCACCGCCGCGCCCCTGCGCCGCGATGTCCGCCCGATACAAGCAATTACGAGTGATGAGCCTCAGTTCTCCGACCTGTCGAAGGGCTTGTTGAGCGCGGCCGGCTGGCGGGCGCGGTTGGCAGTCATCATGAGGGCGACGATCGTCAGGATGTAGGGCAGCATGACCGCCACGCTCGCGGGCAGGTTCACCCCGAGCACCTGCATCCAGAGCTGGATCGAGTTCACGGCGCTGAACAAAAGGGCTCCGCCGAGGACGCCTATGGGACTCCATCCCCCGAAATAGACCAGGGCTACCGCGATGAAGCCCTGGCCCGCGGTCAGGTCGTCCTGGAAGAGGTTGAGGAGGGAGATCGAGAGTGAGGCTCCGGCGATGCCCGCCAGGACCGCCCCGATGCATACCGCGAGATAGCGGATGGCCACCACGTTGATCCCGAGGGAGTCAGCCGCTGCCGGATTCTGCCCAACTGCCTTGAACTTGAGGCCGAGGTTCGTCTTTTCAAGGACGACCCAGGCCAGGGGCACGAGGAGGAAGGCGCCATAGACCAGCACCGAATTGTTGAACAGGATCGGCCCGATGAAGGGGATGGTCGAGAGGATGGGGATGGAGACGGGCTGGAAGCCCTGTACTGTCTTGACCGTTCCCACGAGGACCTTGAACAGGAGGCTCGACATGCCGAGGCCGAACATGTAGAGGCCGATGCCGCTGACGCCCTGCTCCGCCTTCAGCGTGACGCTGATGAGGGCCATGATCAGACCCATCGCGAGGCCGATGGCAGCCGCGGCGAGGAGACCCAGCCAGAGGTTGCCCGTCATGAGGGTCACGAAGAAGGCCCCGAAGGCTGCGAGCAGCATGATGCCGTCGACGCCGAGGTTCACCACGCCGGCAGTCTGGGCGAAGGTCTCCCCGATCGCCGCGTAGAGGAAGGGAGTCGCCAGGGCAATCATGCTGTTGAGCACCCCGGTCAGGACATTGAGCGAGAACAGGCCCTTCATTTCGTCGCCTCCGTGCCCTGGGGCCTGCCTGCAAGCCGCTTCGCGGCCCATGATTTCGCCCAGATCCCCGCGCCGGACACGAAGAGCACGATCATGCCGAGGATGGCGGTCACGAGGGACGAGGGAATCTGCACCGCGCGCTGCATCTTGTCGGCTCCGACCAGGAGCCCGCCGAAGACTACAGAGGCCGGGATCAAACCAATTGGATGCAATCCGCCGAGCAGCGCGGCCACTATGCCCGTGAATCCATAGCCGCTGGTGAGGCCTTCGAGGAGGCGGTGCTGCACGCCGATGACCTCGATGACGCCGGCGAGACCCGCAAAGCCTCCCGCCAGGGTCATGGAGAGGGCGATGTTGGCGCGGACATCGATGCCCGCATAGCCCGAGGCTTCGGGGCTCAGGCCCACCGCGCGTATCTGGTAGCCGATCGTGGTGCGCCACAGGAAGATGTAGACAACGACGGCGAGGGCGATCGCGATGAAGAGCCCAGAGTGGAGGAGGGTCTGCGGCACGAGCCGGGGCAGCCAGACTTCCTTGGGCAGGCGCGCGGACTGTGCGAGGAAGGTTCCGCGCCTGACATTCTCCGGGTCCATCATCGGGCCCTGGAGGAGGAAGTTCATGAACTGGAGGGCGATGGCGTTCATCATGATGGTGCTGAGGATCTCGTTGACCCGGAGCCGTGCTTTCAGGATGCTGGGGATGAAGCCCCAGAAGGCTCCGGCGGCAAAGCCACCGATGCAGGCCAGGGGAACCAGGATGAAGCCCGGGAGGCCGGGCATCGCCAGGGGGATGGCCGCCCCCGCGAGGGCGCCCATGATGATCTGACCCTCGGCACCGATGTTGATGACATTGGCCCGGAAGGCGATGCAGATGCCCAAGCCGACGAGGAGGAGGGGTGTCGCCTTGACGAGGGTCTGGGTCAGCCCGAAGGTCGAACCGAGTGCGCCTTCGACGAGGGACTTGTAGGCGGTCAGTGGATCAACCTTGAGGAGGGCAAGGAAGATACCTGCTATCGCGAGGGCCGCCAGGACTCCTGCAAGGGGCATCGCACCATTCAGGACCACCTTGGTCCAATCAATGGGAGCGCCTTTGCGCAATGGCTTTCCGGTTGTGGTGGCTGAGGGCATCAGGTTACCTAACCTAGCGCACGATTCCCCGGGTTTTCAAGTTCAGGCCACCCGGGGGCTGAGTGATCGGAGGAGTTTAGCACGAGTCTCGGGCATGTCAATGCCGATGAAGGATCGTACAGAGTGCCGATCGCTCAGGCTATGCGTCGAGGACTGCCTTGGGTTCTTTTCCTGTGTTCCTGCCAGATCACAGGCAGTACAGCTGGAAATGCCACACTTTGCTTCATCATAATGATTCTATATGCAGAAACAATATTAAAATTAAGAAATTTCATGCTCTTTCTGCTTGAATACCGGGACAGTGACCTGTTCTTGCACCTTAGTGGCCGCTATAGTAGTGACTGGTTGGGTGGATGGAATCCACAGGTGATGGAAATCCCGACCAAGGGAGCGACGTAATGGCTGTCCAGGAAAAGACGGGTGCTGAAGCCCTCGTGGATATCATGATCGAAGAGGGGGTCGAGTACATCTTCGGCCTGCCCGGTGGCTCGGCCATCCCCCTTTTTGACGCCTTGGTCGGGCGGAACATCAAACTCGTCCTTACAAGGCATGAGCAGGGGGCTGTCCACATGGCCGATGGCTATGCGCGGGCCACCGGCAAGGTGGGAGTTGCCCTCGTCACCTCCGGTCCCGGAGCCACCAATACGGTGACGGGGCTTTTCACCGCCCTCATGGACTCCATCCCCCTCGTCGTCGTGACCGGCCAGATGCCAGCCTGGACCCTTGGCCTCGACGCCTTCCAGGAGGCCGACGTGTCGGGCATCACCTATCCCTGCGTCAAGCACTCCTACCTGGTCAAGGATGTGGACGACATCCCCAGGATCATGCGCGAAGCCTTTTACCTCGCGAGTTCGGGCCGCCCGGGACCTGTCCTCATCGACATGCCAAAAAACGTGTCGGGAGCCCGGATTTCCGCAAAGGCCGATACCATGCAGTTGCCCGGCTACTCGGTTCCTAAATCCGCCCAGGACGCAGAGGTGGCGCGAGCCGCGACCCTCCTCGCTGCCGCAAAAAGGCCCCTCCTCCTGGTCGGCCATGGAGCCGCCATCTCCGGAGCGGCCACAGAGGTACGGGCCCTCGCAGAGACCCTCCAGGCCCCCGTCGTCAACACCCTCCTGGGCAAGGGAGTCCTTCCCGAGACCCATGAGCTCAACCTCGGCATGCTCGGCATGCATGGGACGGCCTACGCCAACAAGGCCATCATCGACTGCGACCTCATCATGAGCATCGGCTCGCGCTGGGACGACCGGATTGTCAGCAAATATGACGAGTTCTGCGTGAATGCCGTGAAGATCCACATCGACATCGATCCGGCGGAGATCGACAAGGTCGTCAAGGTCGACCTCGGGATCGTGGGCGACGCGAAGACCGTGCTTCGCCAGCTCCTTCCCCGCCTCGTGAAGGGCGACACCGCCGACTGGGTCAGGCAGACGAAGCGCTGGCGGAGGGACTTCCCCCTCAAGTTCCAGAAAGAGGGCAAGCTTCGCGCGCAGCAGGTCATCCAGGAACTCTATCGCCTCACCGGGGGCAAGGCCATCGTCACTACGGATGTCGGCCAGCACCAGATGTGGGCCGCCCAGTTCATCCTTTCGGAGAGCGGCCGCGACTGGATCAGCTCCGGAGGTGCCGGGACGATGGGCTTCGGCCTCCCCTCTGCCATCGGCGCCCAGCTCGGCCGGCCCGGCGAGACGGTCGTGGCCATCGTCGGCGACGGTGGCTTCCAGATGACCCTCGGCGAGCTGGCGACGCTCTTCAACCTCAAGATACCCGTTAAAATACTAGTTATAAACAATCATTATCTCGGAATGGTCAGGCAGTGGCAGAACCTCTTCTACGACAACCGCTATTCGGGGGTCGACCTGGAGGGCAACCCCGATTTCGTCAAGCTCGCCGGCGCCTACGGCATCAAGGGTTTCCGCATTTCGCGCTCCGCCGACGTGCGTCGCGTGCTCAAGGCGGCCCTCGACCATCCGGGTCCCGCCCTCATCGACGCCGAGGTCGAGCAGCACGACAACGTGTTTCCCATGATACCTGCCGGCGCGGCACACAAGGACATGCTCCTCGGGCCGCCCAGGCGTGTCCTCGAAAAACCCACGGGAGGGACCTGAGATGCCCGCAGAAATCACCGGCGGCAACGGCGCCGCCCGCCACTCCATCAGCCTCTACGTCGCCAACAAGCCAGGCGTCCTCATACGGATAGCGCTGGTCTTCTCCCGTCGGGGCTACAACATCGACAGCCTCGTCGTATCGGAGACCGAGGACCCGGGCTTTTCAAGGATGAACATCGTGGCCACCGGCGATCGGGCCACCCTCGAGCAGATCATCAAGCAGCTGAACAAGTTGGTAGACGTGATCCACGCCCGCGACTATTCTTACGAGGACGTCATCCAGAAGGAACTTGCCCTTTTCAAGATCGACTGCGCTCCCGAGCGCCGCGCCGAAGCCCTCCAGGTGATGGAGGCCTTCAAGGCCAGGACCATCGACCTGAGCGAGAAGACCCTCGCCGTCGAAGTGACCGGAAGCTCGGAGAAGCTCGATGCCCTCGAGACCATGCTCCGCAGCTTCCACATCCGCGAGATGGTGAGGACGGGCAAGGTGCTTATGGCGCGCGGTGAAGCGGCGACCTAAGGAGTTTGAGCATGAGCAGGAATCTTTTCGACAAGGTATGGGAGTCGCACCGCGTTGGCGCCCTGCCCACGGGGCAGGACCAGCTTTTCATCGGGCTCCATCTCATCCACGAGGTAACCTCTCCCCAGGCCTTCGGCATGATCGCCGAGCGCGGGATGAAGGTCCTGTATCCGGGGCGCAGCTTCGCGACCGCTGATCACATAGTACCGACGACCTCGCGGAAGCGCCCCTTCGAGGATCCCGAGGCCGAGGCCATGCTCGTCGAGCTCGAGCGGAACGTGAAGCTGCACGGCATCAAATTCTTCGATTTCGCCTCGGGTAGGCAGGGTGTCGTCCACGTGGTAGGTCCGGAACTCGGCCTCACCCAGCCGGGCATGACCATAGCCTGCGGCGATTCGCACACTGCCACCCACGGTGCCTTCGGCGCCATCGCCTTCGGCATCGGCACAAGCCAGGTGCGCGATGTGCTTGCGACCCAGACCCTCGCCCTCGACAGGCCCAGGGTCAGGAAGATCGACGTCCGGGGCTCTCTCGGCACGGGCGTCGGCGCGAAGGACCTGATACTGTATATAATGGCGGAACTCGGTGTCGAAGGCGGCCTCGGCTACGCCTACGAGTACACAGGCGAGGCCGTGCGCTCCCTTTCCATGGAAGGCCGCATGACCTTATGCAACATGAGCATCGAGGGAGGAGCCCGTTCCGGCTATGTCAGCCCCGATGCAACTACCTATGAGTATCTCAAAGGCAGGCCCCATTCGCCCGGAGCTGCCGACTGGGACAGGGCTGTCTCCTGGTGGCAATCCCTTGCCAGCGGCGCTGACGCCTCCTTCGACGACGAGAAGGTCATGGATGCGAATGTCATAGAGCCCATGGTCACCTGGGGCATCAATCCCGGCCAGGGGCTTGGAGTAGGCGCACGGATGCCGAGGCTCGCCGACCTTCCGCCGGAGCGCCGAGAAGGTGCGCGCAAGGCCTACGACTACATGGGCCTGGCCGAGGGAGCCCCCATCGCCGGCACGAAGATCGATGTCGCCTTCATCGGGAGTTGCACCAACGGCCGCATCGAAGACCTCAGGGCTGCGGCTGCCGTCGCGAAGGGCCGGAAGGTGGCTAAGGGCATACGCGCCCTCGTGGTACCCGGCAGCATGCAGGTCGATGCAGCTGCGCGGGCGGAGGGCCTTGACCGGCTCTTCACCGAGGCGGGCTTCGAGTACCGCGAGCCGGGTTGCTCGATGTGCCTGGCGATGAATCCCGACAAGCTGAAGGGCCGTGAAGTCTCGGCCTCGAGTTCCAACCGCAACTTCATCGGGAGGCAGGGGTCGCCCACCGGCCGCACCCTCCTCATGAGTCCAACCATGGTCGCAGCCGCAGCCCTTGCGGGCGAGGTCGTCGATTCGAGGAGTTTCTGATGGCAAGCGCAGATTCCAGGCGAGCCCTGGTTACGGGCAGGGGCATCCCTCTCTGTGAGGACGACGTCGACACCGACCGCATAATTCCGGCGCGCTACATGAAGGGCGTGAGCTTCGACGGTCTTGGCGAGCATGCCTTCCACGACGCGCGCCGAGACGCGGCGGGCACGCTCATCGACCATCCCTTCAATGACAGTCGCTTCGTAGGAGCGTCGATCCTGGTGGTCAACCGCAACTTCGGCTGTGGCTCCTCACGCGAGCACGCGCCCCAGGCCCTTGCCCGCGCCGGCATCACGGCCTTAGTCGGCGAGTCCTTCGCCGAGATCTTCGCTGGCAACTGCGTCACCCTCGGCATGGTGGCTGCCCGCGTTTCGGCCGCTGACGCGAAAGCCCTCCAGGACCTTGTCGAAAAAGACCCAACTACGAGTATCGAGATCGACCTTGGCAGGCGCGAGGTCCGCGCGGCCGGGAAGGCCTATGCGCTCTCACTGCCCGAGTCGCAGCTCAATGCCCTCGTCACCGGCACCTGGGACTCCACCGGAGCCCTCCTGGCCAACGAAGCGCTCATCGCGAAGACCGCAGCCTCCCTTCCCTACATGGGCTGGAAGACCGCCGGCTGACCCGATAGCCCCCCCCTCACCCCCCTCCGCTCGCCATGGATGACGCTGTCATGGATGACGATGGGTGGCTTTCATGGTGCGTTCAATTGCGACGATCGAGCTATCCAGGTCGCTCGAGGCGATCCTCGTGAAGAGGATGTCCACGACCGCGAGCTGGTTGATGCGCGAGGTCACCGCTCCGAGTCGGTAGAGCCGCTCGGAGGCGGGCACCAGGAGGGCGATGTCGGCGAGGCTCCGGACGCTGTTCACGCTGTCCATGGTGAGCGATATCACGCGGGAACCCCTGCCACGGGCCTGGCGGGCCGCCTCGCACATCGCCGTGTTCTCCCCCGAGTACGAGAAGACGAAGGCGATGTCCGTGGGACGCAGCATGGATGCCGTCGTCACCTGGAGGTCGGTGTCAGCCGAGTACGAGGCCGGAATCCCGATCCGCACGAGTTTCTGGAGGAAGTCGTAGGCGGCGACGCCGGAGGCTCCGACCCCGAAGAGGGCTGTCAGGGTGGCCTTCGATATTGCATCGGCTGCTTTTTCGATAAGCGCCGGATCGAGAAGGGCAGCAAGCAGGGAAAGGCTCCGCTGGGCCTGAGCCGTGACGCTATGGATTATCCGCGTCGCGCTGGCCTGGGACTCGAGGTTCAGGTCGGGAATGAAGCGCTCGTCGGCGTCGCGGAAGACATCGCGGGCCAGGCGCAGCTTGAAGTTGCCGAAGGATCCGAGTCCTATGCGCTTGCAGAAGCGGATGACTGCCGCCTGGCTTGCACCGCTCTGCCTGGCCAGCTCGGCGATGTTGAAATGCAGGGTCTTCTTCGGTTCGGTGAGCACATACTCAGCCACCTTGCGCTCGGACTCCGACAGGTCCGTCTTCCTGAGCTCGATCGAGGCGAGGGCGCTTTCGAAGCTCCGCTGCTCATCCATGAGGCGGCGTTTTTTCCATCCTGTGGACCCGTATCGCCGAGGCGATGGGTCCCTCGCCCGCCCGGTCGTAATACTCGGCCTGTCCGCGGTCGATGCCCAGGAGGATCATGATGATCGCGATCTTCGGTTTGTGGCCAGATTCCTCGTAGACCCTCTCGGCCTCCTCGGGACTGCAGGCGGTAGCCTGTCGTATAAGCCGTTTGGAGCGTTCGACGAGCTTTTTGTTGACAGGCGTGAGATCCACCATGAGATTGCGGTAGACCTTCCCGATGCGTATCATTGACGCAGTCGTGATCATGTTGAGGGTGAGCTTCTGCGCCGTACCGGCCTTCATGCGGGTTGAACCGGTGATGATCTCGGCTCCGACGTCGAGGAAAATTGCATGCTTGGCGTATTCAAAGGTTCTTGAACCCTGGTTGCAGCTGATGGCAGCTACCACGGCACCCAGACTCCGTGCCCGCTCCATGGCTCCGAGGACATAGGGCGCCTGCCCGGAAGCGGTGATGCCCACCAGGACATCGTCCTTGCCAAAGCCGACCCTCTCCAGTTCCTGCAAGCCCGCGTCCCGATCGTCCTCGGCCCCCTCGATGGAGCGGACAAGGGCCTCGTTCCCCCCGGCTATGAGGCCCTGCACCATGGTGGGAGGGACGCCGAAGGTGGGGGGGCACTCCGAGGCGTCCAGGACACCGAGCCGGCCCGAGGTTCCCGCCCCGATGTAGAAGAGCCGCCCACCCCTCTTGAAGGAGGCAACGACATCGTCCACAAGCTCAGCTATGTGCACGAGGACTCTTTCCACCGCCAGGGGAACGGTCTTGTCCTCGTCGTTGATAAGCCTGAGGATCTCGAGGCTGTCCTTGCTGTCGATGTCCATAGAGCGCTCGTTGCGGCTCTCGGTGGTAAAGCCCTCGAGCATTTCCTGCGTTATCGGCGTATCGATCATCGGTGATTCCCCAGGATCGCGAGCGGTCGCTTCCGTGGGTCCAGACCTCCAAGGGCACAGGTGTGCTGAAATACAATTTCAATCTAGCACTTGAAAGCAGGGGTGTAAAGAAAAATAATTTCAGATTTCGCTTGCGTTTCCTGAAAAAGCGTACCAGACTCATGCCCATAAGGCGGGTTATGCCCCATGAGTGACCACGGCGACGAAACCGGCTTCCGGAGTCGCTACGTATCCAAGTCCGAGCATCTCCTCATTGGACTCATGTCGGGGACCTCCCTCGACGGGGTAGATGCCGCCTTGGTCCGGATAATCGAAGAGGGCGGTCGCAAGCCCTCCATCGAACTCCTCGGCCATAGCTATCTTCCCTACTCGGATGAGCTGCGGAGTCTTGTGGAGGCGCTCTGCTCGCCGGCCCTGGCCCGCATCGATGACCTTACTTATATGCATTATGGGCTTTCAGAGTGGTATGCCCTCGCAGTGGCGCGGGTAATCGCCGCCGCTGGCTTCACTGCCAGAGAGGTCGATGCCGTCAGCATGCATGGCCAGACTGTCTGGCACGCACCTCTTTCCAGGGATTTTCCCGCTCCCGAGGGTCGCTTCAAGGTAAAGGGCACGCTCCAGCTCGGCTCGGCTGCCGTCCTCCGGGAGCGCTGCGGCATTCCCGTGGTCTCCGACCATCGCGCCCGGGACATGGCTGCAGGAGGGGAGGGTGCGCCGCTCGCGCCCTACATCGATGCCCTGCTTTTCGGCTCGGCCAGCGAGGGGACCATCGTCCAGAACATCGGGGGGATCGGAAACGCCACGGTGATTCCCGCCGGAGCGGCGAACGAGGGGGTCTTCGCCTTCGACACGGGCCCAGGGAACATGGTGATGGACGCCCTCGTGATCGCCCATACCGGCAATGCCCAGCGTTATGACGATCGCGGAGCGATCGCCGCAAAGGGGAAGCCCTGCCCCGAGGTCGTCGCCCATTTCATGGAAGATGGTTATTTCGCCCAGCGTCCCCCCAAGAGTACTGGAAGGGAGGTCTACGGCCGCTCCTTCGTCGAGGCCTTCCGCGCCCAGGCAGCCGGGCATGGCCTTTCCTTCGAGGATAGCCTGGCTACGGCCACGGCCTTCACTGCCGAATCCATCGCCGCGGCCTACAGGGACTTCATCTTCGCAGCCACGCCGGTGTCGCGGGTCCTCGTCGCCGGGGGCGGGGCGATGAACCCGACCCTCCTCTCCATGCTGGGAGAAAGGATGCCCAGGGGCGTCCGCGTCTCGACGACGGCCGAGTGCGGGGTTCCCGACCAGGCCCGAGAGGCCATGGCCTTCGCCCTCATCGCCCACGAGTCCCTCATGGGAAGGCCGGGCAACCTTCCCTCGGTAACGGGAGCCTCGCATCCCGTCATACTTGGTTCAATCACGCTGTGACCAACGCATTCCGCATTTTCGACAGGAGGCTTTAGGATGAAGAAGTTCACGATCATGTTCCTCGCCCTCGCGATGATGACCCTCATCGCCGGGCCGGGGGCCTTCGCCGCAGGAGCGGAGAAGGTCCTCACGATCGGTGTCGACCAGGAGGCCGTGGGGCTCGATCCCAACATTGTCACGGCTTTTTCCTCGATGCGCCGCATCGACCTGCTCTACAACCGCCTGGTCCGCTATGACGACACCTTTGCCGTCGTTCCCGACCTGGCCGAATCCTGGGATGTTCCGGACAACCTCACCTATGTCTTCCACCTCAGGAAGGGCGTGAAGTTCCACAACGGGCGCGAGTTCACTTCCGATGACGTCCAGTACACCCTTAACCGTGTCCTGGACACCAAGACCGCCTCTCCCGGAAGGTCCTACATCACCGTCATCAAATCCATTGAAATCGTGGACAAGTACACGGTGAAGCTCAACCTCACGTCTCCCCTGCCTTCCCTCCTCGACGGGCTGTCCTCGAACAACCTCGCCATCGTCCCGAAGGAAGTCGTCGAGGCCAACACCAATCTCCAGAAGACCGAGTGCGGAACCGGTCCCTTCATGCTCAAGGAATGGATTCCGGACAATTCCATGACACTTGTGAGGAATCCCGACTACTTCGAGAAGGGAGCCCCCGCAGTCGACAAGGTCATCTTCCGCGTCATCCCCGAGCAGGCTTCCCTCTATGCCGGCGTACGCTCGGGCGACCTCGACATGGCGACCATCAACGACGGCGCTACCATCCGCCAGGCGGCCAAGGATTCCAGGGTCACCGTGATGAGCAAGCCCGGCCTCAACATGCGCATCTTCAGCTTCAACACCTCCAAGAAGCCCTTCGACGACCTCCGCGTGCGCCAGGCCGTGGCCAGCGCCCTCGACCGCGCCGAGATCCTT
>JBMOIK010000031.1:0-20558 GCA_049317365.1 Rectinemataceae bacterium
CTCGTATTGGCGATGGGACTTGGAATAAGCACGCAGGTAGGCGTCGTCGAGGGATTCGGGATACTCGCCGCTGCGTCAGCCTTCCCGATCCTGGCGGTCCTGACCGTCGGTCTCGTCACCAATTCGAAGAAGAAGGCCCTTCTCGAAGCAGCGGGCGCGTGAGGAGGATGCGATGACCATCAACAGGGATTTCAGCAAGATTCATATCAGCCTTTTTCGCGAGCGTGCGAAGGAAGTGCTTGCCGCACTGGGCCGGGCAGGCGTCACGGGCATCCATGTGGAGGCCGGTCGAAGCATACAACTAGGACAGGCTTCCGGCCTGGCGCGCCTGATGTCATCGAAACGGCCGATAAGCGAGGAATCGGTCTCGGTGTTCACCTTCCTCGTGCCCAGGGAGCTCGAGCGTGAATCCATTGCCTGGCTTGTCGGCGAGCTGGGACTTGACCAGCCCGGCAGGGGCAGCGTCTGGGCCACGCAGGTCCACATGCTCGCTACCCACGAGGCATGGATCGAAGCGAAGTTGTCAATTCCCACGAGTTCAGCCAGGCTCATAGCCTCCGATCTCGTCGGTCTCGCCTGCATCGTGCAAAAAGGAGAGGCCAACGAAATCGCCCGGATCGGCCTTTCCACCGGAACCGCGATACCGGTCATCACCTACGGCATCGGAACCGGACTTCGCAACCGCCTCGGACTCTGGCGCATCCTGGTGCCCGCCGAAAAGGAAGTCGCTACCCTCGTGATGCACGCATCCGAGGCAGAGGCCGTGATGAACCGGATGATCGACGAGGGGCAGCTTGACCAGCCCGGCAAGGGCTTCATCTATGTTTACCCGGTCGCTTCGGGAGTCCTCGATACGAAATTCCACGTCGGAGCCGAAAGCCAGGCAGCCAGTGTCGAGCAGATCGTCTCTGTGCTCGACGAGATCCGGGGCTCCACAGAATGGCGCCGGAAGAGCTTTGCACCAAGCCAGGGCTCGGCAAAAAAGAGGAAGTTCCTCACGAACCTCGTCAATTTCTCCATTACCTGCAACGAAGGCCAGGTCGAGCACTTTACGCAGGTTGCAATGGCCGCTGGAGCTTCCGGGGCCACCTTCCGCAGGCTGCGCTATCTCGCCCCGGGCGAGGAGAAGTCCGCAGTCTCACCAGCGAGGGAAGTCAGCATACTTACGATCGGTCCGGACAAGGTCGGGCCAATCGCCGCGGCACTGGCCAAGGAGGGACTCCACGAGGCGGAATCCTCGGGAGAGATCCTCATCAGCCCAGTTGCCAAGGCATGCACCTTCCTCGGAAAGTAGACAATCAAGGCGGCAGCTATTTGGCTGCGTTCCTTCGCCTTTCGACCACTGCGAGAACCTGTGCGTCGAACACGGGGTACCTCCTCCTCAGCCCATCGAAGTCCGTTTTCGAGAGCTGGTACCCTGTGCTGTAGGTGATGGAGCGTATGCTCGCGTTGCGAAGGCCGTTCTCCACCAGGGCGGTCTCCCCGAAGGGCGAGCCGGCTCCGAGCACTGCCACCTTGTTGCCGTTGACCAGAACCTCGACCTCGCCCCCGGTCAGGAAATACATGCAATCGCCATACTCCCCCTGCCGTATGATGTATTCATCGGGCAGGAACACCCGGGTTCGCAGCAGGGTGACCGATTCACGGAGGAAAATCTCGTCGGCGCCGCGAAACAGCTCCACGCGTGTGAGGAGGTCGCGGTTCAGGAAGAGGAGTATCTCGAGCGACAGGCTTTTCGGTAACCCGTCCACCACCGATCCCGACTCCACCGAGCGATTCTGCGACCAGAGATAGGAGTAATAGTCGCGCACGCGCTCCTGGAGCACCGGCGGGATATTCTGGGCACGAAGGAAGGCATTGATCTCTTCGAGCCGCTTCTGGTAGGCGGCGCGGGCGATGTCGAGGTTGGACACCAGGCTCGCCACGTTGGCTATGAGGTAGGTGTACATGCCGACACCGAATATCTGGACTATGATGGTGTAGAATATCTGCGCGTTGCTGTCCTTGTTGGGAGAGTAGTCCCCATAACCTATGGTCGCGATCGTGGTCGTGACCCAGTAAAACGCGCGGAGATACTGGTCGGCGGGCGGCCGGTTTGCCTCGGACGCGCCGACGAGTATCCAGCCGAGGGCCATGAAATGCACTGCGATCGAGAACCAGAAACCGAAGACGACCAGCCGTCTGATCGCAGGCAGGAGCCCTAGCACCTCGAAGAGGTCGCGCAAGAGGCGGACGGCCTTTACCAGTTTGAAGAGGGTCAGGGACTGCAGGCCGAGGAAGAGGGTGAAGTGGCTCGAATCCGCGGGTATCGATCCGAAGATGGCAAGGGGTATCAGTTCGAAGGGGAAGGCGGAGAGGAAGTCGATGGTGAACCAGCTCCGTAGATAGCTCCGCGCGATCTCCTTGGGATCCTCGATCCTGATATAGCTCTTCTTGATCGTGGTTCGGAAGCTCAGGAGGAGGTCGATTATGAATATGGAGTTGAGCAGGTAGTAGAAAGGCACGAGATGGAAGCCTTTGAAGACCTCGCCGTAGGTGATGATAAAGGCAAAGCCGAGAATCGCGACAAGAACGAGGGCATTCCAGGCAGCGCGCCCCTTGCTGTTCCAAGCAAAGACGGGGAGTTTCATACCCTACTATCGGCAGATTCCTCCCTATCCATTCCTTGTCGGTCCGCCGATTTCGGTGCTACCATCGGGTTTTCCTGCCGAGGAGCCTGCCATGTACGGTGCCTTGAAATCCGAACTTGAGTCAAAGCTCTCCGCCATGAAGGCTGAGGGCACCTTTAAGGGCGAACGCATCATCACGAGCCCCCAGGGCGCCACAATCCGGGCTACCCTGCCTGGACTGGAAGCCCTGGGAGGCTCCGAGGTCCTCAACTTCTGTGCCAACAACTACCTCGGGCTTGCCAACAACCCCGCCATCCGAAAGGCCGCAGCCGAAGCCCTCGAAAGCCAGGGCTACGGGATGGCCTCTGTCCGTTTCATCTGTGGCACCCAGGACATCCACAAGGAGCTCGAGAAGAGGATCGCGGACTTCCTCGCTCAGGACGACGCCATCCTCTTCGGTTCCTGCTTCGATGCCAACGCCGCAGTCTTCGAGCCCCTCCTCGACGAGGACTGCGCCATCATCACCGACAGCCTCAACCACGCCTCCATCATCGACGGCATACGCCTGTCAAAGGGCCAGCGCTGGATCTACAAGCACGGCGACCTCCGCGACGTCGAGGAGACCGATCCCGATACCGGCAAGGGCGCGAAGGGCCTCGAACGCTGCCTGAAGGAAACAGCAGGCCACAAGCGCCGCATGATCGCCACCGATGGAGTGTTCTCCATGGACGGGGACATCGCGCAACTCGGCCAGATATGCGACCTCGCTGAAAAGTACGATGCCCTGGTGATGGTCGACGACTCGCACGCCACGGGCTTCATGGGGAAGACCGGCCGCGGCACCTGGGAACACTGCGGCGTAGGTGGCCGCATCGACATTATTACGACGACCTTCGGCAAGGCCCTCGGCGGCGCCTCGGGAGGCTGCATCGCGGCACGGAAGGAAATAGTCGGGTACATGCGGCAGAAGGCCCGACCCTATCTCTTTTCGAACACCCTCATGCCCGCCATCGTGGGCGGCACCCTGCGCTGCCTCGAGCTCCTGTCCTCCTCCACCGAGCTCCGCGACCGCCTCGAAGCCAACACCAGGCGCTTCCGCGAGGGCATGACAAAGGCCGGTTTCGACATCAGGCCCGGAGTGCACCCAATTGTGCCTGTCATGCTCTACGACGAAACTCTGGCGATCCGCATGGCCGAGGCCCTCCTCAAGGAAGGCATCTACGTCATCGGCTTCACCTTCCCCGTCGTGCCGCGCGGCAAGGCCCGCATCAGGGTGCAGGTCTCCTCTGGACATTCGGAAGGTGACATCGAAGCCGCCCTCGCTGCCTTTGCAAAGGTGGGCAAGGAGCTTGGGGTCCTCAGATAGGAGGAATGGCTTCGGCGGAAGACCTGCCCCGGTTCCACCAGAGCCCCGCGAAGATGAGGCCCAGGCCGAGGGCAAAGCCCAGTGTCAGGCGCTCTCCCGCAAAGGCCAAGCCAAGCAGCACCGTCAGGCCCGTCTCGAGGAAGAAGGTGACGCTGCCCTTGGCGGCGCTCACTGTCCGGTAGCCGAGGGCCATGAGGGCCTGGGCACCGAAGGCAAGGAACCCCACCCCTGCCAGGAACAGGATGGGGACGAGGCCCGGAACCGAGGTCGGGAAAGGCGCAATTAATAATATGGGTAGTCCAAAGACCGAGGGCGAGAGGTAGAGGAGGAAGGGATCGGCTCCGGCCTTCGATGCCCGCCTGACGAAATTTACCGCGACACCGGCAGTCAGCGAGGCGAAGAGGGCCAGGAGGTCTCCCGCCAGGCTCGCCCCGCTTCCGTCGCGCATCACAAAGGCCGAGCCCAGCACGCAGAGCGACAGGCTCACGATGACACGCTTTCCCGGCTTCTCCCCGAAAAACAGGACACCGAAGATGCTTACAAAGACCGGGTAGCTGTTCGAAAGGAGGGCTCCGCGGCCAGGCCCGGTCAGGTTGATGGCCGCGTAGGTGGCCGTCATCGAGAGGGCTCCGAAGAAGCCGCGCAGGATGACGTCCGGCCACAGCTTGCGGTCAATGTGGGCGCGGCGGAGGCTGGCTTGTTCAACTCACCACCTCCCTCGAAGCTTGTTGGTAGTTGCAGCAGCGGTTGCCCTAGCGCCCGGCGATCGCTACCCTCCTAGGCATGATCGAAGTTCCCATCACCGATGCCAGCCTGGTAAGGCATCTGGACGCCCTGCCGCCCGACGGCCTCCACTTCTTCACCCTCGGCAGCCCCGATGGCCCTCCGGGAGGGGAGCTCCGTGGCGCCCTCGTCCACGCGACGCGCCTGGTCAACAGGATGCGCGCCAATCACGGACTGGGCCTCCTTGAGTCCTCCATGCTCGGGCAGGCCTGTGTGGCGGCTGCCCTCCTGGCCTCAACCCTGAAGGGAGAGGACAGGCTCGGCCTCCGCCTCGACTGCGAGGGCCCGGCCCAGGGCTGGTCAGTCGAAGCCTCTGCCAGCACTGGCAGCTTTGGCGTCCGAGGCCATCTCTTCCTGGATGCCTTCGACCTCAGAGAGGTTCCCGAAAGCTTTGACACGGCCCCCCTCGTGGGCACAGGCTCCCTCACCCTCACCCGCCACAGCGAGGGCGCGACGCAGCCCTTCACCGGAAGGGTCGCGCTGAAGACAGGGCGCCTGGCGGAGGACCTCGCGGTCGCCTTTCTGGAGTCCGAGCAAACGCCGACAGCCTTTGATCTCGGCATCCACTTCGACAGGGAGGGCAGGCTCGTGGGAGCGGGGGGGCTCTACCTCCAGGCCCTGCCCGGTGCGACTGTCTCACTCCTGGAGCGGGCCGAGTCAGCCCTCAGGGGGTTCCAGCCCATCGGGCGGTATTTTGCCGAGGGCGGTCAGGCGGAGGCATGGCTGGGCGCCTCCTTCGCCTCGATGGGCCTGGTACTGCGGGGCAGCGCCCCGGTGGCATTCCGCTGCAACTGCGAGCGGGAACGCTTTGCGATGTTCATGGCCAATGTGGGAAGCGAAAAGGCCCCAAGCGAAGCGCCTGGCGGCCTCTTTGGCGGTCCCACCGGGGAGCCGGCAGCTGCCTTGCCCGCAGAATCATCACGCCGCAGCCTCCTCCACGACCTGGTGGAGGAGGGTCCCTGGCCCGTCGAAGCGGTCTGCCACCAGTGCGGCAGCCGCTACTACTGGAGCCGCGAGGAGCTGCTCGGGCTCATCGCTGCGCAGGCTTGAGTGCAGGGGCGCCGGCCTGGCTGACCGACCTCTTCGTCAGGCGCTGTCGCGTTATGCGCCGCACCTTATGCGTGTCCCCTGCGTAAATCAGCCGCCCGCGCGTGGGCTTCGAGACCTTCGAGACGGGCGAAGGCTGCGCTGTCGACTGCGAGGCCTGAGGGCTCGTCCATCTTCAGCCAGGTGCGCGCACGGAGGAAGGCGAGGACAGAGAGGCCGGCAGCGAAACGCGAGGCCCCGCCGGTGGGCAGGCTGTGGTTGGGACCGGCACCGTAATCGCCCAGGACCTCAGCCGAGCCCGGGCCGAGGAAGACCGCTCCCGCATTCGAGATCTGGCCCTCCCAGGCCTCCGGATCGTCCACCAGGAGTTCGAGGTGCTCAGGCGCAAAGCGGTCGGCGGCGGCGACAGCCTCTTCCCTGTCCCGGGCAACCAAGGCCCAGCCAGCCCTGGCCAGGGCTTCGCGCGCCAGGCCCGCGTTGAGCGCCGGCAGGAGGACGAGCTGCCGCTCAAGCTCGCCTTCGACGGCGAGGACCGTGTCCTCGTCAAAGGCGATGAGGGCGGGACAGGCCGCCAGGTCGTGCTCCGCCTGGGCCAGGAGGTCGGCGGCGATCAAGGCAGGGTCAGCACTCTTCGTGGCAATTATGAGCAATTCGGAGGGGCCCGCAGGAGCGTCGGTGCCGATTATCCCGAAGAGGACGCGCTTGGCCGCGGCCACGTAGCGCCCGCCAGGACCCACGATGAGGTCCCGCGCCTCGATGGGTCCGCAGCCGTAGGCCAGGGCAGCGATGGCCTGGGCACCACCTGCCGCCAGGAATCCGTCGGCCCCCGCGAGGCAGGCTGCCGCCAGGGTTTCTTTTCCGGGATGCGGACCCGCCATCCAGACCGAGGCCACGCCGGCTTCACGCGCTGGAATGGCCGTCATCAGGGCGCTCGAGGCCAGGGGAAAGCGGCCACCGGGGACGTAGCAGCCAGCCTTCGCAATCGGTATGAAGCGGTGCCCTGCCCTTCCCCCGGGAACGGGAGTCTCGAGGTCCAGGAGGCATGCCCGCTGTGCCCGCGCGAAGGCGGCCACCCGGTTGCGCGTGCGCTCAAGGAGTTCCCTGGTAGGACGATCGAGGCCCGACAAGGCAGCCTCGAGTTCAGCCTTGCCGAGGAAGAGCGCATCGCCGGGCGAAAGTTCGCCGAGGGCCTCGGCCCGTTTCCTGAGCGCCGCCTCGCCACCGGCACGGACCTCCTCGATGATCCGTGACGCCACCGCTTCGGCCTCGGGATCGGAGCCCCGGCCCCCCGACCCCACGATGTCGCCTATCGCGATCCTTCTCAGTGAAGCCCTGTCCACGTGGCCCCCCATTCGTCGCGGGTCCACTCGGGCTTCGCCGCGCCCCCCCGGCGCGTCAGCTTCAGGGATCTCCGGTCGAGCTCGGCCTCGACATCGACCATGCCGGCACCCTTCAAGGCGAGCTTGGCGAGGGCAAAATAGATGAGATCGGCAGCCTCGGACACGGCATCCTCGCGCGAGGCGGCGGCGGCGAGTTCGGCAGCCTCCTCGGGCAGCTTGGCGGCCAGGAGTTCCGGGTCCTCGAAGAGCTTGCGCGTGTAGGAGCCCTTGGGCGCGTCGATCCTCCGCGCGGCGAGGGTCGCCTCGAGCTTCGGAAAACCGGTGGCGGGGCCGAAGCAGCTGTACGTGCCCTTGTGGCAGAAGGGACCCTTCTGGCGCACGGTGAAGCGCAGGGCGTCGTGGTCGCAATCAGTCTCAATTACGATGAGTTCCTGGGTATTGCCCGATTCGGCGCCCTTTTCCCAGAGCCCCCTCCGCCGTGACTTGTAGACGCCCCGGCCCGAATCGACCGCGGCCTTGAGGCTCTCCAGGTCCGACCAGGCCAGACCGAGGGCCCTTCCACCCTCGTCGCAGACGAGGGTGGGCCACAGGCCATCCGGGCGGTCCGAGCCCAGCGGGGCAGCAAAGGCCGCGGCCAGATCGAGCTGCCCCATGGCGATGGCGGTGCCCGCCTGCACGTCCGCGCCGATCGCCTCGAGTTCGGCTATCTCGGAGGGCTGAGTCGCCCCGCCTGCAAAGGTGACCCGGCAACCTGGAGCGGCCTTGACAGCAGCCTCCACCACCGCGCGGGCCCTCGCAAGGTCGAGGCCCTGGAGCCTGCCCTCGCGTTCGATGAAGGTGACGAGGAAGCCCGAAACAAGGGGCGCGAGGGCTCCGAGGCGCTCCTCGATGCCCTGGCCCGTTCCCTTCGACCAGCCCTCCACCATGATCTCGCCATCCCGCACGTCGAGGGCTGCGATGATGCGGTCCTTGGGCAGGCCCTCAAGGAAATCGGCGTCGGCCCGGGTTCCGATCATGAGGGCGCGCGCGCCAGCGTCGAGGTAGCGGAGGGCAGCCTCCTTCGTGCGGATCCCGCCGCCCACGCGGCAGGGCCAGGTCCGCGCGATGCGCTCGACCAGCGCCCGGTTTTCGCCTCGGCCTCGCGCGGCGTCGAGGTCCACGACAGCGATCTGGCCCACCCGCGAAAGGCGGGCGGCGAGTTCCAGCGGGTCCCCGAGGTCGAGGGTGGGGAAGGCGCCTCCCCTGAGCTGGACCGCGCGGCCCTCCTGGATGTCGATGCTGGGTACTATCATGATCTGACTCCTTGCTTGTGTGCCGAAAGATGTTTCTTGAGGTCGCCGATCGCCAGCTCCCCGCGGTGGAAGGCGCCCGCCGCGAGGATGGCCCTCGCCCCGGCGCGGGCGGCCTCCTCGAAGTGCAGCATGCCCTCCTGGCCGCCAGCCGCTCCCCCCGAGGCCACGACGGGTATGCGGGCTGCCCGGGACACCCTGTCAATGAGCTCGAGGTCGTAGCCCGAGCCCGTCCCGTCGCGGTCGATGGAGGTCAGGAGGATCTCGCCCGCGCCCCGCCGCGCACCCTCGGCCGCCCAGGAGACGGGGTCGAGCCCGGTGGAGCGGCGCCCCGCCTCGACGACAAGGTCCCAATTGATATCATCGGGCCCGGGTACCCGGCGGGCGTCCACGGCCAGGACTATGCACTGCACGCCGAAGCGCCGCGCAAGGCGGTCGATGATGTCCGGATCGGCGACGGCGGCGCTGTTGATGGCAACACGGTCGGCTCCGGCCTCGATCATCGCGACAGCGTCCTCCTCCCTCCTGAGCCCACCACCCATGACGATGGGTATGCCCAGGCGGGATCTCACCCTGCGCAAAGCCTCCAGCGAGGAGGCCTTCCCCTCCACTGTCGCCGTGATGTCGAGCATCGCAAGCTCGTCGGCTCCCTCGGCCTCATAGCGGAGCGCGAGGTCCAGGGGATCGCCTGAGTCCACGAGGCCCTCGAAGCGCGTACCCTTCACAACTCGTCCGTTCTTGAGGTCGAGGCAGGGGATGATCCTGAGCGCGGTTCCCGCGGCATCGTTGTCGGTGCTGCCCGGGGCCGCCCCAGACCCACGCGGCAGCCTCGCTTCGAGCCCCAGCCAGCGCCTTATCAGACTGAGGCCCCAGGGACCTGAGAGCTCCGGGTGGAACTGGCAGAGAAGGAGACCCTCCTTCCCTGGTTCCGAGCCCTCGAGGGCAGCAATAAATCCGCCACCGTAGGACGAGGTCCAGGCCGTGAAGCCTGCGGGAGCCTTCTCGACGCGGTAGCTGTTGGCGAAGTAGGCCCAGCCTGCCTCGAGACCCGTAGTTCCCGCCCCGACCATGCCAGCGCCCTGGCCCGCTGCCGGGACAACCCGATTCCATCCCAATTGGGGCAAAGGCAGGCCCTCGGGGAACCTTGTCACCTGCGCGTCGACCACCCCGATGCCCCGGAGGCCGGGGGCCTCCTCGCTCGAGGCGCAGAACAGCTGCATGCCGAGGCAGATGCCCAGGGTCTTGCCGCCATTCCGCACGCGCTGGGCGAAGGCCCTGTCCAGGCCGCTTGCCGCGAGCCTTTCCATGGCCGGACCGAAGGCGCCGACGCCTGGAAGGACGGCGAAATCGGCCGCCAGTATCCGGTCGGCCGTCGTGGCAAGCTCGGCCCTGGCGCCCGCCCGCCTGAGGCAGGCCATGACCGAGGCGAGGTTGGCCGCCCCGGTCGCGGCAACGATCACGCGCGGAGAGCCGCTGCCATCTCCTGTAGTCACAATACTGTCCTTTGTGGACCGCGCGGGGAGGCTGCCGCTGCCGCGGCCAGGCGCAGATCCTCGGAGGCGAAGCGAAGCGGATCAAGCTCCTCAAGGAGAACCGCACCCTTCGTGCTTGCCGGACCAGGGGAAGGCGCACCGGACACAGGGACCTCCCTTTCGGCACAGGCAGCGCGCAGCGCGAGGGCAAGGGCCTTGAAGGCGGCCTCGGCAGCGTGGTGGGCGTTCCCATGGCGGAGCACGTCGACGTGGATGGTCATGGTGGCAGCCATCGCAAGGCTCTCGAGGAAGTGGCCCACGTTTTCAGAGGCGAGTTCCCCGATGCGGCCCGCCCCGAGTCCGAGCTCGACCGTCGCGAAGGGCCGCCCCGAGAAGTCGACTACCGCCCTCGCAAGGGCCTCGTCGAGGGGCGCGTAGGCATGGCCGAAACGAAAAGCTGCGCCTCCCCGCGAGAGCGCAAGCGCCAGGGCTTCCCCGAGGATGATGGCGCAATCCTCCGTACTATGATGATCGTCTATCTCGAGGTCGCCTAGGCAGCGGAGCGACAGCGAAAAGCCCGCATGCCTCGCCAGGGAGCCCACGAGGTGGTCGAGGAATCCGATGCCCGTGGAGACCTCTATCCTGGCGCCTCCCCCGCCGTCGAGGTCCAGGTCGACGATGATCTGGGTCTCCCGCGTCTTCCGCCGGAGGATGGCGCGACGGCGCAATGTGCCCCGGGCCATGCCAGCCGCCTGGCTTGCTTCCTCGGGCAGGCTCTTGCTTTCCACTCTCATGCGAACTCCTTCACGATCATCATGATTGCCTCAGGGTACGATCTGCGCAAGCTCGGAGACGACGATATCCTCCCCACCGAGGCGCTTGATCTCGGGGATGAGGGTAGCAAGGCTCGAGCGGAGGGCGGCGATCTTGATGGCGAAGGCCGTTCCTCCGTGGAGGGCCGAGATGGTCGGCGAACGCATGGAGGGCAGGCCCGCAGCCAGCCGCTCGAGCTTGTCTGCCGGCACGTTGATCTCGAGCATGACGCGCTTCCTTGCCTCGATGACAGCCCTGGTGAGGAGGGCGATGGTCTCGATGACATCGCGGCGCGCCGGATCGTCCATCGCGTGCTTCGAAGCGTAGAGCCTCGTCGTGCTGGCCATGATCTCGTCGATGATGGCCAGGCCGTTGGCCCGCAGGGTCGAACCGCTGGCTGCATTGTCGACGATGACGTCGGCGTCTTCGGGAGGGAAGACCTCGGTGGCGCCATAGGAGCGCACGAACTGGGCGTCGGGCGCTGCCTTGGCCATCCAGGACCGCGCGATGTTCTCGTACTCGGAGGCCACGAGAAGCCTTCTCCCTCCTGCGCCCTGGGAAGGCAGACCGCTTTCCTTGATGATTGCGACAGGCGCTGCAGCCACGACGCGCACCGGATCGAGGCCGGTATCGAGGAGCTCGACTAAGTCAGCGCCAAGCTCGCGGACCCAGTCTGCGCCGGCAAAACCGAGGTCCCGGCTTCCTAAGTCGAGCATCTCGACGATGTTCTGGGGCTTGAGGATCTTGGTCTCGAGGATAAAGCCGTCCACCCCGCTGGCCGGCGCACCTACCGTCGGCCTGTAGCCGCGATCGTCCACGCGCACGGGAAGGCCCGAGTCGGCCAGAAGGCGGAAGACCCCCTCCTGCATCCTGCCCTTGGGAAGGGCGAACTTGACGGTCGCGTTTTCCTTGCTGTTCATGTCGGACACTCCTCGGTAATCGATACCGGGGCGCCGCCCGGGTCGGCAGCAGGTTCGCGCTGGCGGCCACTAAAGGCCATCCCCCGCCAACGCAAAGCGCCGACCCTGAGGCCGGCGCTCCCGTCGCGTACGCTTTTAGATCGCGTCCCTACGCCACAGAACCACAGGGCCCCAGAGTATGGTGGCCATGATGGAAATGGGTATGGGAAGGGCGCGCTTCAAAGCCTCTGATCATCGTGGAGGTTTTGTACTGCCCTGAAGCATCATGTGTCAAGTGGGGCGATCCGGTGGAAAGACGACCGCCGCTTCGCCTTCCCGCTGTTTCAGCGCTATCCTGAGACGGTGAGCGAACTATCCCTCTCCTTCGCGACCTCGATGAGCTCGATGTCCCCGGCCGACCGGGCAGCCTGGGACTCCCTGGCCTCGCGACAGGGCTGTCCTTTTTATATGTGGGGCTTCCTCGCCCTCCTCGAGGAGTCCGGCTCCATCGTCCCTGCAAAAGGCTGGACACCCATCCACCTCCTTCTCAAGCGGGAGGGCAGCTTAGTCGGCGCGGCGCCGCTCTACGCAAAGACCGCCTCATCCGGCGAGTTCGTCTTCGACTTCGAGTTCGCCCGGGTTGCGCAGGACAATGACATCGCCTGGTATCCCAAGCTTGTGGCGATGATACCCGTGACCCCATCGCCACTGTGGCGCGTCCTGGTCGCCGAGGGCGAGGACGAGTCGGCCCTCACCACCCTCGTCCTCGATGCCGCCCTCGAACTGGCCCGGACCAATGGTTTCGGGGGGTTCCACGTACTATGGCCATCGGATTTCGTGGCGGCCCTGCTCCGCCAGAGGCGGACCCAGGGAAGGGACCTGCGGAGGGGCCGCGCCGGCGAGGGCTTCACTGCCTGGGAACACCAGACCTTCCTCTGGAAGGACCGCCTTCCTGAGGCCCAGGGTGGCTTCGGGAGCTTCGAGGGCTGGCTCCTCTCCTTCTCGAAGAACATGCGCCGCAATGTTCTTCGCGAGCGGGAGGGCCTCGAAGCCGCTGGCGTAGAGCGCCGGATCATAGAGTCCGACGAGGCTGCCGGGACACCTGGCCTCCTGTCGCGCATGGCGGATTTCTACGAGGACACCAACGACCGCTTCGGACCCTGGGCGGCGCGCTGGCTCGAGCGCGACTTCTTCCTGCGCCTGAGCGAATTCATGCCAGCAGGCTGGATCATGGGGGCGGGCTTCGCGCCCGGAGAGAAGGAGCCAATTGGTCTTTCCTTCATGATGCGGGGCGAGCAGGGTCTCTGGGGCCGCTACTGGGGTTCCTCGCGCTTCGAGGCCGGCCTCCACTTCGAGCTCTGCTACTACCTTCCGATCGAATGGGCCCTGTCCCGCGGCATGGGCTTCTTCGACCCCGGCATGGGCAGCGAGCACAAGGCCCGGAGGGGCTTCCACTCGGTCCTCGCGCCCTCCTTCCACGCCATCTTCGACCCTCGCATGGCTGACCTCGTGCACAGGAGCCTCGAGCCCGCCAACCGTGGCGCCGTCGAGGCGGTCACCCTCCTCAACGGGGAGCTACCCTACCGGCGGGGCCAGGCAGCCCTGGCGGAACCCAGCCTGCCGAAAGGAAACAAGTATGAAGATATACCATGAAGCCCTCGAGACGAGGCTCCAGGCTGTCGCAAAGGCCGGCTTCGCGGAGGTGACGGAGGCCGTAAAGGATCTCTTCGGTCGCTCCTCCCCTGAGTCCCTCTCGGCCATCAACGCCATGCGCTTCGCCCGCGAGCGTAATCTTCCGGCCCTGCGTACCCTCCGCGCCTTCCTCATGCTCACGCACGAGGGTGTCTTTGACCTTTCCTGGCAGGTACACTGTCCGCATTGCAGGGGATCGAACCAGTCGGCAGCCAGCCTGTCGGACATCCGGCAGTCGAGCCACTGCCCCGCCTGCGCAGCCGACTATGACGCCAGCTTCGACCAGAACCTGCACCTGGCCTTTCGTGCCGCGCCGGCCGTAGCGGACCTCGGGGAGCCTGATCCCTTCCTCGAAGCCCTGGCCGGCATGGAGTTCGAGGGAACCATCCTCTTCGCCCTCGAGCCAGGCGACCGGCGCTTCATCGAGCGCGAACTCTCCCCGGGCTACTACCTGGCCCTCGACCACGATCATCGCAATGCCCTCAATATCGAGGTCCAGGCCAGTGCCTCCGACGAGGCAGCCGCGGCCGGCGCAGCGGCAGCGGCCGGCAAGGCAAGCGGCAAGCCGGGGCGCTTCCTCTGGAAGCTCGGCCAGGAGGTCCCACCGCTGACGCTGAGCCGGCAGCCCGCAGGCATGCTCAGGCTCCTCATGCAGAACGACGCGCCCTTCAGCCGAGAAATCCGCTTTTCCCGCCTGCGCAAGCCCGACTGGCCTGACGCTGCCCTGGTCTCCACACTCCGGGAGTTCCGCAACTTCTTCTCCGACCAGGCGCTCGGCCCCCAGGAGAGCTTCGAGATCAGGAACCTCGCCATACTTTTCACCGACATCAAGGGCTCCACCGCGATGTACGAGCGTCTCGGGGACGCGACGGCCTTCCGCATCGTGAAGGAGCATTTCGGCATCATGGACGGACTCGTGGCAGCCCGCGACGGGGCGATGATCAAGACCATCGGTGACGCGGTCATGGCCGCCTTCCACCGCCCCCTTGACGCGTTGGCCGCAGCCTCCGACATGATAGACGCCTTCGATCGTTATAATAATGACAAAGGCACAGGGGACGAGGTCATCATCAAGATCGGCGTCCACGCAGGTCCCTGCATCGCCGTAAACCTGAATGACCGCATCGACTACTTCGGCACGACGGTCAACATCGCCGCCCGCATCCAGGGCCTTTCCGACGGGCGCGACATCATGGTCTCGCGCCGCCTCCACGAAGAGGCCGCTGCCGCAGGAACGCTTGTCGACGGGCTCTGGTCTTCAGAGGGCTTTTTAGCCGAACTCAAGGGCATCGAGGAAGCCCAGGAGGTCGTGAAGCTCGCGCGGGCCTGAACCCTCGCCAACACGCACATCCTCCGAATCTTCAATACTGCGGGAATCTCTTCGCTTGACCGCCTGCCACACCCGGTGTAGGTTGATCGCGCTCCGAATCGTCCGGTACTGCCGCGCAACACAGCGCAACGGCCGGCGATCGAGGCGGCTGCGCCGTTGGCGTGGCCGCCAAGGGTCAGGCGGGAAACGGCCTGGCCTCCCATTCAAGCCGGTCGCCCGACCGGTACGGAAAGGAGATCGCGCATGAAACGCGCCATCGCAACCATTCTCTCCCTCCTCGTCCTCGCCTCAGTCTTCTCGCAGACCCCGGCACCGAAAAATCCCGCTCTCAGGCTCGCCACGACGACGAGCACCGAGCAGTCCGGACTCCTCGCAGCCATCCTCCCCGCCTTCGAGAAGGAAAGCGGCTACAAGGTCTCCGTCGTCGCCGTAGGTACTGGAGCCTCGCTCAAGCTCGGCGAAAAGGGCGACGCCGATGTCGTCCTCGTCCACGCCCGGGCCCTCGAAGACGCCTTCATGGCAGCGAGCTTCGGCATCGACCGCCGCGACGTGATGTACAACGACTTCATCGTCGTCGGTCCCGCCGCCGATCCCGCGGGCCTCGCCTACTCAACCTCGGCCGTCGACGCCTTCGCCCACCTCTTCAAGACTGCTGCAATCTTCGTCTCGCGCGGTGACGCCTCCGGCACCGACGTCAAGGAAAAGGACCTCTGGAAGGCCGCAGGCCTCGCGCCCAAGGGACTCGCCTGGTACCGGGAAATAGGACAGGGCATGTCGCAGGCCATCATGATGGCCGACCAGGTCGGGGGCTACACGCTCGCGGATCGCGCAACCTGGCTGGCGATGAAGGACAAGACGAAGCTCAAGGTCCTCTCCGCTGGCGACAAGCTCCTCTTCAATCCCTACGGCATCATCACCGTCAACCCGGCCAAGTGGCCCAAGACCAACGTCGATGGCGCCAAGGCCCTCTCCGACTGGATGACCGGCCCCAGGGGCCAGGCCCTCATCACCGCCTACAAGATCGGCGGAGAGCAGTGCTTCTATCTTTTCAACTAGGACGATAGGCCGGTGAAAGAGGCCTTCATCCTCCTGTTCTCAGGCGATGCCGAGACCTGGGAGATCATTGCGAGGAGCCTGCGCTTCTCGTTTTTCTCCACGGTCTTTTCCCTGCTGCCTGGCATCGCCCTGGGGATGTGGATGGCCGAAAAGGACGACCGCCCCCGGCGCATGGCCGCTACTGTGGTCGGGGCCCTGACGGCCCTTCCCACGGTGGTCGTCGGCCTCCTCGTGTATAGCCTTATTTCCCGCTCCGGGCCGCTGGGGGAGCTGGGCTGGCTCTTCACGCAGTGGGGTGTTGTCTTGGGGCAGTCCCTCCTGGCCTTCCCCATCGTGGCCAGCCTCGTGTGGTCGGGGCTCGCCCGCTTCGATCCGCGCTTCCGTGAGACCCTCGCGACCCTCGGGGGACGGGGCCTCGCAAAAAACATCGCAATACTGAGGGAAGGCGCCCCCGTCCTCGCCGGAGCGGTGGTGGCGGCCTTTGGGCGCGTCACCGGAGAAGTCGGCGTCGCCATGATGCTCGGCGGCAACATCCGCTTTTCCACCCGCACAATGACGACGGCCATCGCCCTCGATGCCTCCAAGGGCGAGTTCGAGCGCGCCATCTCCCTCGGCATCGCCCTCCTCGCCATTGCCCTCATCGTGAATTTCGCGGTCCATGCACTGAGGCCCCATGAGCGCTAAGACCCTCTTCTCGCTCAGTGGCCTCGAATTCTCCCACGGCCGACGCAACGTGGTCCTCGATCTCGCCATACCCTCTCTGACGATCGCGGAGGGGGAGAGGCTCGCCCTCCGTGGCTCCAACGGCTCGGGCAAGACAACCCTCTTGAAGCTCCTCGACGGCCTCATCGTACCGACTAGCGGCAACGCTGACTTCCTCGGTTCGCCCGCTTCGGAGCGTGCGCGCGGTGACCGCCGGGTCTACCTCCACCAGCACCCCTGGCTCCTCGCGGGGACGGTGTCGTACAACCTGCGCTTCGGAGCCCGCGCCAGGGGCATGCCCAGACCAGCGGTGGAGGAACGGACCGCCGAACTCCTGGCCCTCCTGGGACTGCGGGGATTCGGGCCGCGCCGATACCGCGCATTGTCCGGGGGCGAGGCCCAGCGCGTCGCCCTCGCCCGGGCACTGGCCACCGGAGCGGATGTCATCCTCCTCGACGAGCCCACTGCGAGCGCTGACGCGGAATCGGCCCGCCTGATTCGCCTCGCGCTTGAAAGCGAAGCGGGCAAGGGATCCACCATCATCTTCTCCACGCACGATCCGGGCTTCGCGCGCGACTTCGCGACCCGGACGCTCGTACTCGAAAAGGGAAGGATCACGGATGCCCTGGGAATGTTATGAATACTGACGATCTCCTCCACCCTGACGAGGCTCTCGAGCTGGTTCTCGGGGTTGCGCGCTCCGCCTTCGATGCGGCCGGCGGCCTAGCCGGCCTCGATACCCTGCCCCTGTCATCAGCCCTCGGACGCTGGATGCCAGAGGCGGCGCTTTCGACCATCGACCACCCACCCTTCGACAAGTCCGCGATGGACGGCTTCGCAGTCGCCACGGGAGCTCCGGGCCAGGAACTCCCCGGCCCCTGGCGTGTAATTGGGACGATCGCAGCCGGCGCTCAAGCGTCTCGCAGGCCCGGCCCCGGCGAGGCTGTCCGCGTGATGACTGGCGCCCCCGTCCCCGAGGGCACAACCTTGGTGCAGCGGGTGGAGTTCACCGAAATGGCCGGCCCAGAACTCGTCCTCTTCACCGAAGCCGAACGCGGCGACAACCTTATCCGGCGAGGCGAAAACCTGGGCAAGGGTGCCGTCCTCATCCATCCCGGCAGGCTTACACCAGCAGGAATCGGACTCCTTGCCTCCTCGGGCTTCGCTACCGTCGCTGTCGCGAAGCAAGCAATTGTAGGCATTGTGTCCACCGGAGATGAGCTCGCATCCCGGGGCGAGGCTCTCGGGCCAGCGGCCATCTACGATTCCAACGGCCCCCAGCTCATGGCACAGGCAGCGGCAGCCGGAGCCCTCCCCCGTTTTTACGGCATCATCCCGGACGACGAGGAGGCCCTTGCCGCGGCCTTTGGCAGGGCCCTCGACGAGTGCGACGTCCTCCTTGTTTCAGGCGGCGTATCGATGGGCGACTTCGACCACGTGCCCCGCGTCCTGGCCTCCCTTGGAGTTGAACGCATATTCCACAGGATCGCGATGCGCCCCGGCAAACCCACCTGGTTTGGCACCCGTGGAAACTGCGCAGTCTTCGGCCTGCCCGGCAACCCCCTGTCGACCTTCGTCAATTTCGAGGTGCTGATCACGCCCTACCTGGCAGCCACCATGGGAGTGCCCTGGGCGCGGCCGCTCCTCGGCCTGCCCCTGGCCTTGGAGCTTTCGCGGCGTGGCGCCGACCGTGTCGAGTACCTGCCCGTGCGCATCGAAACGCAGGAAGGCCGCAGCGTAGCCCTGCCGCTTGGCTACCACGGCTCCTCGATGCTCAGCGTACTAGCCTATGCCGAAGGCCTGGCGCGTCTGGAGATAGGCGTCGAGCGCGTTCCGAAAGGAGGCTATGTCAGTGTTGGACTCCTTCGGACGTGAGCTGCAATATCTCCGGATCTCGGTCACCGACCGCTGCAACCTCCGCTGCGTCTACTGCATGCCTGCAGAGGGCGTAAAGCTCCTCAGGCACGAGGATATCCTTAGTTATGAGCAGATTGCCGCCGTGGCGCGGGTCGCAGCCCGCCTGGGTTTCGGGAAGATCCGCCTGACGGGGGGCGAACCTTTGGCGAGAAAGGGCATAAGCGACCTTGTGGGCCTCCTGTGCGCCATCCCCGAGGTCCGCTTCATAGCCATGACGACGAACGGTACCCTCCTCCCGCCCCTTGCAGCGGAGCTCAAGGCCGCCGGCCTCGATTCGGTGAATGTGTCGCTCGACACCCTCGACGAGGCGCGTTATGCGATTCTGTCGCGGGGCGGCCACCTGAAGGATGCACTGGCAGGCATCGACGCGGCCATCGCCGCAGGCCTTCCCGTCAAGCTCAACGTGGTAGCCATGGAGGACTCGACCGAGAAGGAACACCAGGAGCTGCGGGAATATGCCTCCAGTGTCGGGGCTGACTTCCAGTTCATCGCGCGCTACTCCCTCCGCGAGGAGAAAATGGACGGCGACGGGTACGACAGGCCCCCGCCCTGCGGCGCCTGCGACCGCCTCCGACTTTTGGCCAACGGCAGGCTCAGGCCCTGCCTGCACGGAAATATCGAGGTGCCCGTGGACTTCTCCGACATCGAAGGCAGCATCATGAAGGCAGCCCGACTCAAGCCGCTGCGGGGGCATACCTGCGACGACCTCGAGGTCGGACAGATAGGCGGTTGAAGATGAGTGCAACTAGACTGACCCACGTCGATGGAAGCGGGAAGGCCCGGATGGTCGATGTCTCGGCCAAGCCGAGGATGCGGCGGAGGGCGGTTGCCCGCGGGCGCATCGCGCTCTCGCCTTCGACCATCGCGCTTGTACGCGGGAACGGGATCGCCAAGGGCGACGTGCTCGCGGTGGCCCGTATCGCGGGCATCATGGCTGCCAAGCGCACTTCTGAGCTCATACCCCTCTGCCACAACGTCGAAATCGAGCACGTCGAGGTCTCCCTCGCGGTCGAGGACGACGGCATCGCCATCGAAGCCATCTCGGTGTGCACCGACAAGACCGGCATCGAGATGGAGGCCCTCACCGCGGTCTCCGTGGCCGCCCTGGCCATCTGGGACATGTGCAAGGCCGTCGACAGGACCATGAGGATCTCCGACATCGTGCTCGTCGAGAAAACCAAGGAGGCGGTCGAATGAATTCCGAAGGGGATTTCGAGATTGTGTCGCTCAACGTTTCCCAGAAGACCGGGACACGGAAGAAGCCGGTGGAACGGGCACGCTTTGCAGAGGCCCAAGGCATGGAAGGCGACGCCCACGCGGGCATCATCGAGAACAGGCAGGTATCTCTCCTTGCCATCGAGGAGATCGAGGAGGCAAATGAGAGGTTGGCTGCCACCAATGCCCGCGTCGTCTCTACCCCCGAGGGCGCGAGCCTCGTGCGAGGCAAGGCAGGCCTGTCCCACCTCGCCCCAGGTGACTTCGCGGAGAACATCACGACCAGGGGCATCGTCCTCCATGAGCTCCCCCTGGGCACCCGCCTCGAGATCGGGGGCATCCTCCTTGAGGTATCGAAGATCGGAAAGGAATGCCACGCAGCCTGCGAGATCCGCACCCTCGTTGGCGACTGCGTGATGCCGAGAAAGGGCATCTTTGCCCGCGTCGTCAAGGGCGGGGAGGTTGGATGTGCGGATCGCGGTCATTACCGTCTCGGATAGGGCCTCCACGGGGGTCTACGAGGACCGCTCGGGTCCCGCCATCGAGGAGGTCCTCCTCGAACTCGTCCCCGATGGCCTTGTCGAGCGCGAGATCGTTCCTGACGAGTTAGGCGCAATAACCAACGCATTGAATCGGCACCCGGATGCGGACTGGATCATCACGACCGGCGGAACCGGTCCTGCGCCGCGCGACGTCACACCCGAGGCGACACGGGCCTGGTTCGACCGCGCCATGCCCGGCATAGCCGACTACCTGCGCATGAAATCCCTCGAGGAAACCCCCCACGCGGTCTTCTCCCGCGGCGAGGCCGGCATGAGGGGCAGGCAGTACATCGTGAACTTCCCCGGCAGCGTGAGGGCAGCGACAAGCTGTGCACGCTGGCTGGCCCCCCTCCTCGACCACGGCGTCAAGATGGCCCACGGCGAAGGTCACTGATATGAGTTCCTGAGCCGACGGCGTAGGTCACTGATAAGAGTTCCTGAGCCGACGGCGTAGGTCACTGATAAGAGTTCCTGAGCCGACGGCGT
>JBMOIK010000032.1:0-20537 GCA_049317365.1 Rectinemataceae bacterium
GCGACCGCTGGTTCACCGGACCTGCGGGCATCGTCGAGGGCCTCTACCTCCCCGGCTTCGGCCCCGCCGACGCGGCGCCTGACATCGGCGACTCGGTCATCACGGAAACCGCCGGGATCGGCGGCTTCGCCATGGCAGCCGCCCCGGCCATCGTCCAGTTCGTGGGAGGGACACCCGACGACGCGCTGGCCATCACGCGCCGGATGTACGAGATCACGTTGGCCGAGAACGAGGTCTACCGCATCCCCATCCTCGACTTCCGCGGCACTCCCACCGGCATCGACCTCCGGAAGGTCGTCGAGACGGGCATACTGCCCGCCATCAACACAGGGATCGCCCACAGGGAGCCGGGGGTCGGCATGGTCGGCGCCGGGCTTGTCAAGCCGCCGGCCAACTGCTTCAAGGACGCCCTGGCCGCCTTTGCGGAAAAATACTGCTGATGTTTTTAGTTAGGAGGTTTTCATGAAGATGATCGAGCTTTCCATCCCCCTCGGAATCGGTACACCGGCCTGGCCGACCTACGAGCCCCTCGAGATGAAGTATTTCAAGCGCCTGGCTCCCAATGGCGCGAATGGGCAGATCCTTACCCACTCCAACCATGTCGGCACCCACCTCGATGGCGAGATCCATTTCTACACTCCCGGAAAGGACATCGCGAGCCTCGACCTCGACTTCCTCGTGCACGAAGGGGCAGTTGTCGACCTGTCCGACTGCGCCGGGGACTACGATGTGTACACCTCGAAGATGGTCGAGGACCGCGTCGAGGTGCGGGAGGGAGATATCCTCATAATTCATACTGGATTTCACCATTACGGCTGGGACCAGCCCACGGCCGACGAGATCCGCTACATGATCAAGCACCCCGGACCAGACCGCGAGTTCGCGCTCTGGGCCCAGAAGAAGAAGCTGCGCTGGATCGGCGTCGACTGCGGCAGCGCCGACCACCCCATGAACACCAAGATCCGCGACTGGATGCCCAAGCAGGCCCGGGAGTGCGACGCGCACTTCCAGAAGACCTACGGGAAGAGCCTCGAGCAGTTCTTCACCGAAGACAAGTACCAGTTGATGCACATCGAGATGTTCGACAAGCACATCATCCATGCGGAGTGCGTGGGCGGGGATATTGACCTCCTCTTGAACCAGCGTGCGACCATCGGCTGCTTCCCCTGGCGCCTCGTGGACGGCGAGTCCTGCATCTCGCGCATCGTCGCCATGGTCGAGGATGAGCGCCACGGGAAGCTCATGGAGAAGAAGGCCAAGGCCGAGCTCACGAAGTTCGGGGATGTGGCGGGGGCCCGCAATCCCTGGCTCCACGAGGAAGCCAAAAAGAAGTGAATATTGCCAGTTTGAGCTATATATGCTGGCTACTGATCGCTACCCAACAAGGAGTTTTATGATGGCCGAGATCAAGAAGCTGAGGTACTACGCCGGTGGATGGAAAGAGTCCAAAAGCGGGAAGTACATGGATTGCTACAATCCCTCGACTGGTGAAGTCATAGCGCATGCGCCACAGTGCAGCGCGGCGGAGGTCGAGGAGGCGATTGCCGCCGCCAAGGCCGCCTATCCTGCATGGTCCGCCACCCCGGCCGCCCAGCGCGTGCAGGTGCTCTACCGGATGAAGGTCCTCCTGGACAAGCACCTGGATGAGCTCACCCTGATCACCTCCACCGAGCACGGCAAGATCCTCGAGGAAGCCAAGGGCGACGTCCTCCGAGTGACCGAGCTGGTCGAATTCGCCTGCGGCGCGCCCCACCTCCTCAAGGGTTCGGCCAGCCTCAATTGTACCAAGGGCTATGATACCTCCGACTACCGCGAATCCATGGGCGTCTTTGCCGGCATCGTGCCCTGGAACTTTCCAGCCATGCTGCCCATGGGCTGGGTCGCACCGGTCTGCATCGCCACCGGAAACACCCTCGTCCTGAAGCTCGCCAGCTTCGTGCCCCAGTCCGCCATTAGGATCATGGAGCTCTGGGAGGAAGCCGGCCTGCCCAAGGGTGTCATCAACCTCGTCACCTGCTCGCGCAACGAGGCGGAGATCCTCCTTCGCCACCCCGACATCAAGGGCGTGAGCTTCATCGGCTCGACCTCCATCGGCCTCCACATCTACAAGACAGCCTCTGAAAACGGCAAGCGCGTCCAGGCCCTCACCGAGGCCAAGAACCACGGCCTCGTGCTCAGGGATGCGGCCCTCGAGCGGACTGCCCGCGGCATCATGAACTCTTCCTTCGGCTCTGCCGGCCAGCGCTGCATGGCCCTCCCCACGATCGTGGTTGAAGAGGCGGTGGCCGACCAGCTCGTAGCCTACCTCGTGAAATTCATCGGTGAGCTGAAGATCGGCCCCGGTTACGAGAAGGATACAAAGCTCGGACCGGTCATCAATGCCGAGCACAAGAAGTCGATCGAAACCTGGATCCAGAAGGGCATCGACGAGGGCGCCACGCTCGTGGTCGACGGCCGCAACAAGGTCGTCAAGGGCTACGAGAAGGGCTTCTACCTCGGGCCGACCCTCTTTGACAACGTCAAGCCGGGCATGTCCATTGGCGACAAGGAGATCTTCGGGCCGGTCCTGTGCATCAAGCGCGTGAAGGACTTCGAGGAGGGCCTGGCCATCATGAACGCCAACGAGTTCGCCAATGGCTCCTGCATCTTCACCCAGAACGGATATTACGCCCGTGAATTCGCTGTGCGGACCCACGGCGGCATGGTCGGTGTCAATGTCGGAATCCCCGTTCCCCACGGTACCTATAGCTTCACGGGCCACAAGAATTCCTTTTTCGGCGACCTCCACATGCAAGGCGCGGACGCGGTGCGATTCTGGACCGAGCTCAAGACCGTGACCATCCACTGGTTCTCCGACGAGGAGGCCAAGAGTGCCAAGGTCGACACCTGGGACGGCATGCTCCACATGGGCGACCAGAAGAAATAGTACTAAGTGGTATCGATGGCGGGCCCGGATGCCCGCCATCGGCGTCTGTGGACCTGGCATGCCGGTCCCCGTGCCGCCGATGACATTACAGGGGAGGCATTCCATGGCAATACTGGATACCAGGCGGGCGGTCGCAGACCTGAAGGAACTCAGGTCGCTGACGCAGGACGAGGCGGGAGCGCAACGCGTCGCCTTTACCGATACCTGGCTCAAGGCCCTCGGGTTCTTCCACGGGAAACTCGACGAGATCGGTGTTCCGCATCGCCAGGATGCCGCTGGCAATACCTGGGCGACACTCGAGGGCGAGCGTCCGGAGTCGCTGCTCATCGGTGGTCACCTCGACTCGGTCCCCAATGGCGGCTGGCTCGACGGCTGCTGGAACATCATCGCCGGACTCGAGGTGCTCCGCTACCTCAAGTCCCAGGGCAAGCCTCCGGTGACCATCAAGCTGGTCAACTGGGCCGATGAGGAAGGCGCGCGCTTCGGTCGCAGCCTCTATGGCTCGAGCGCTTTTTCCGGGCACCTCGACATCGAAAGCGTACGCAATCTCAAGGACAAGTCGGGGGTCCTCCTCGTCGATGCATTGAAGGGCGTGGGACTCAGGCTCGAGGACGCACCCAAGGCCAAGCTCGAGCAAAAGGACTGTGCTGCCTACCTCGAGCTCCACATCGAGCAGGGTCCTGTCCTTGAGGATCTCGACTATCCCCTCGGCGTCGTCCTTGGCACCGTCGGAGTCGAGCGCAATTTCATCACCTTCCATGGCCAGGGAGCCCATTCAGGCTCGACGCCGATGAACCGCAGGAAGGATGCCTTCAAGGCTGCCGGCATGATGTCACAGGAGATCTACACGATCGCCGCACGGCATTCTGGCGTCTGCACCATAGGTTCCTGCGTGACCAAGCCCGGCATCGTCACCTCGGTCGTCGAGGACTGCACCATAACCCTCGACCAGCGCCACCTCGATGCGACAAAGCTCGCTGCCATGTGGGCAGATGCACAGGAGGCAGCCAGGCGCTTCGCGAAGGAATGCAAGGTGGAGGTCGCTTTCGGAGATCTCTGGCGCATCGAGCCGATCCCCTTCCACCCCGAGCTTATCGAATTCTGCGACGAGGCCATACAGGCGACGGCAGGGAAGTCCTGGCGCCTGCCCTCGGGTCCCCTCCACGACGCGGCCGAGGTCTGCCGGGCTGGGATACCCACCCAGATGATCTTCGTTCAGAGCCTCCGGGGTATCAGCCACAACAAGATCGAGGACACCAAGGAAGAGCATCTCGAGATGAGTGCTGTCGCCCTTGCAAAGCTCGCGGAAAGGACCATTTCCTGGATTATCGCGCGATTGGGAAAGAGCCGGACATGACAAGTTCGGGGATTATGTAAACGTTTTCATTTACAAATGGCCCAACACGGTTTATCGTTCTATCTCTCAGGCATGCCTTCCAGGCAGGAAAGGCAGGGTAAATCTAGATTGCCTAAGGAGATCCTGTGATGGTCGATTCCATGCAAATGCCGAAAATGCCCAAGGGTTTGACCTTCCCAGAAGCGGTCCTCGAGGCTGATAGATGCCTCCTCTGCCACGACGCTCCCTGCTCAAAGGGCTGTCCTGCTGACACCGATCCGGGCGCCTTCATCAGGAAGCTCAGGCTGAAGAACGTTACGGGGGCGATTCGCACAATCAAGAAAAACAACATCCTAGGTGGCGCCTGCGGCGTTCTCTGTCCGACCGCCCGGCTCTGCGAGAAGGAATGCAGCGCCACCGGCATCGGCCAGGCAATTCGCATCGGGGCCATTCAGCGCGCCCTGGTCGAGCACTCCTGGGCCATAGGATTCCAGGGTCTTGAGAAGGCGCTGGGCCGTGGACAGAAGGTGGCCGTCGTCGGTTCCGGTCCTGCTGGCCTGGCCTGTGCGGCAGCGCTGGCCCAGGCAGGCGTCCAGGTGACGGTCTTCGAGGAGAGGGCCGAGCCGGGCGGGGTGATCCGCTACGGCGTGCCCTCCTACCGCTTCGACGGGGATTTCCTGGCCCACGAGTTGGCTGACCTCGGTTTTCTCGGCGTTGAAATTGTCTGCAATAGGCGGATCGACGGAGCCCAAGGCGCACGGAAGCTCCTCGATCAGGGTTTCAAGGCGGTCTTCCTGGCTCCAGGCCTGTGGAAGGCCATTGAGCTTCCAGGAGGAAAGGCCCCCGTCGGCGTCGAGGGTTCTGTTGCCTTCCTCGCCGGATCGCGGCAGAAGGACGGAGGGGAGCAGGCCAGCCTGGTCGAGGGCAGGGATGTCGCCGTCATCGGTGGCGGAAGCGTCGCCATCGACTGTGCCGAGACGGCCAAGCACCTGGGCGCCAGGGATGTCTACCTTGTCTACAGAAGATCCTTCGCCGAGATGCCGGCCGAACCGGAGGAGAGCTTTTCCGCCCTCCGCGAAGGCATACATTTCCTCGTGCTGAACAGTCCTGCGGGCTATGCTACCGATGCCACAGGCTCGCTTTCGGGGCTCAGGCTCAGGCGCTGCAGGCTCGGTGCCAAGGACGCATCGGGACGCCGTTCGCCCCTGGAGGTTCCGGGCTCCGAGTGGACCCTCGAGGTCCAGGCTGTCATCGAGGCCATCGGCAACGGCCCTGATGGCGCCAATTGGTCAGATCTGGCCCGCACGGACTCCCGGGGGTTCATCGTGACGGAGGCCGGGACCGGGAAGACCTCCACCGCAGCCGTCTACGCCGGCGGCGACATCTCAGGCGGGCCGGGCCTCGTCGTCGAAGCCGTGCGCGACGGGAAGGCCGCCGCCCGTGCCATCCTCGAAACGCTGGCGGGAGGCACGCGATGAGCTCGAAGGCCAGGGTCGACCTTTCCGTCGAGATGTGCGGGCTGCGGTTCAACAATCCCTTCCTGCTTTCCTCCTCCCCCGTGTCAAATTGCGCCGAGATGATCGAGCGCGCCTATGAACATGGCTGGGCCGGAGTCTGCTACAAGACCCTCAACTCGGATCGCGTGGAGATCATCCATCCTTCGCCCCGCATGAACGGCTATGACTACGAGGGCAAGCGCCTTGTGGGACTCCAGAACGTCGAGATGACCTCCGACAGACCGCTCCGTCACAACCTCGCCGATATCCTCTACCTCAAGAAGAGATATCCCGACCGGAAGATCATTGTAAGTATCATGGGTTTCTCCAACGACGAGTGGGCCTTCCTCGCCAAGGCCTCGGCGGACCATGGCGCGGACATGCTCGAACTCAATTTCTCCTGTCCCCACATGTCGGTCGAGGGCTCGGGCTACAAGGTCGGCCAGTCCTTCCACCTCATCGAGAAGTTCACGACTACGGTGAAGCGCGCCGTTGGCATCCCCGTGCTCGCCAAGCTGACGCCGAACATCACCGACATGACAGAGGCGGCTGTCTACGCGAAGAACGGCGGGGCCGACGGGGTATCGGCGATCAACACCGTACGCGGCATCTCCGAGATCGGCTTCGACGACTTCGTAGCCAAGCCGAATGTCTTCGGGCGCGGCGCGGTCAGCGGCCTCTCCGGACCCGCGGTCAAGCCCATAGGCCTCCGCTTTGTCGCCGAGATGGCTCAGTGCAAGGAATTGGGTCTTCCGATTTCCGGCATGGGCGGCATCGAGACCTGGGTGGACTGCCTCGAGTTCCTGTTGGCGGGAGCGACGACGCTCCAGGTGACGACCGGCATCATCCATTACGGCTACCGGATCGTCGAGGACATGATCGAGGGCCTCTCAGACTGGATGACAGCCAAGGGTATCGGAAATTTCACTGAGGTCATCGGAAAGGCCGTGCAGAACCTTCACGAGACCGGAGAGTTCGATCTGCAACGCCAGGGGATCGCGACCTACGACCTGGACAAGTGCGTTGGCTGCGGCCAGTGTCACATCGTCTGCCACGACGCGGGGGGGCAGGCCCTCATCTGGGACAGCGCCAGGCGCCGACCGGAACTGGTCGAGGAAAAATGCCTTTCCTGCATGATATGCAGCTTTGTCTGCCCGGTGCCCGGCCTGATCGGATTCACCGAGAAGCCAAAGGACTGGAAACGCCTGCCCACCCCTGTCATGGACGAGGCAGAGCTGACGCGGGTGAGCTTCGAGCCTTTCACGCTTGCATGACGCAGATAAGTTGTGCCAGATCGAAGCAGCTGGCTGAAGGAGGGAATCAAAGATGAGTGTCCTGTTCAAGAATGGTTTAGTAGTTACGTCTTCCGGATCCCGTATCGCCGACGTCCTGGTCGAGGGCGGGAAGATAAAGTGCGTGGGGACCGGCCTCGCCGACAAGGCTGACGAAGTCGTGGATGCCACGGGCAAGTATCTCCTTCCCGGGGCAATCGACACCCATACCCACCTGGATATGCCCTTCATGGGCACGACCTCGGCCGATGACTGGAAGAGCGGTTCTATCGCGGCCGCCTGCGGAGGGACGACGACGATCCTCGACTTCAGCCTCCAGGGCAAGGGCGAGATGCTCCGCGACGCTGTGGAGCGCCAGAAGGGCAAGGCCGACGGAAAGACCGTCGTGGACTATTCCATCCACCCCGGCGTCACGGACGCGAGGCCCGACGTCATCGACGAGGTGAAGAAGGCCGTCAACGAGTACGGGACGCCGAGCTTCAAGATCTTCCTCTTCTATCCCTTCCGGGTGGACGACTATGCGATGATCCGCCTTCTCGAGGAGACAAGGAAATATGGCGGCCTCGTACAGGTCCACGCGGAGACCTTCGATGTCATCACGCGCATGGACGAGCTCAACGCGGCCGAGGGCAGGCTTGCTCCCTTCGACCACGCGCGGGCCCATACGGTCCTTGCCGAGGAAGCGGCAATTGAACGCAGCATCAGTGCGGTGGAGTTCACTGGCAGCCGCATCTACATCGTGCACCTTTCCTCGGGACAGGGTCTTGCCAGGATCGAGAAAGCCCGGCATCGCGGTCTTCGTGTCTACGCGGAGACCTGTCCCCAGTACCTTACCCTCACCGAGGAGCGCTACCGCGAAGCCAACTGGGGCGGTGCGAAATACGTCATGTCACCCCCCTTGAGGCCCCAGTCGAGCTGTGACAAGCTCTGGCTCGGTCTCCGGGACGGGAGTGTCCAGACGGTCGGTACCGATCATTGCCCCTTCAACTTCACCGGGCAGAAGGACATGAACGGGAAGGATGACTACAGGAAGATCCCGAACGGCGCGCCAGGCATCGAGACCATGCTCATGCTCATGCACAGCGAGGGCGTGGTCAAGGGGCGCATCAGCCTCGAGCAACTTGTCGAGGTTACTTCCACGGGTTCGGCGCGCATGTTTGGCCTCGCCGACAAGGGTTCCATCTCTGCGGGCAAGGACGCCGACATCGTCGTCTTCGACCCGAAACGGAAGTTCACAATTACAAAGGATAAGCTTCACCAGAACGTGGACTACACGCCCTGGGAGGGCTTCGAGATGACCGGAATGCCCGAGCTCGTCTACTCGCGCGGCAAGAGGGTTGCTGAGTGGTCCGGGGACAGGATGAAATTCGTGGGAAAGGTCGGCGATGGGCGCTTTGTCAAGCGCGAGCCGATCCCCTTCATTTGACAGGAGTGATCATGGACACCGCGGAACTGCAGAAGCTCGACAGGGAGCACCTCATCTACAGCTGGAAGGCCCAGGGTGGATGGGTGCCTACCGAGATCGACCGGGCCGAAGGAATCTACATGTGGGATACCGACGGCCGCCGCATCATCGACGGCTGCGCCGGGCTTCTCAACTGCAACATCGGGCATGGCAACAGGCATGTCATCGAGGCAATGACCAGGCAGATGGAAAAGCTCTGCTTCATCGCACCGGGTTTCGGCACCGAGCCCCGTGCCAGGCTCGCCGCCAAGATCGCCGAGCACACGCCTGGTGACCTCGACTATGTCTTTTTCGCGAATGCCGGAGCCGAGGCCAACGAGAACGCCATCAAGACCGCCCGTTGGTTCACGGGTCGGCACAAGGTCTACTCTGCCTGGAAGAGCTATCACGGAGCGACTGCTGGCTCGATCACCCTGACCGGTGATCCCCGGCGCTGGCCGGCCGAGCCAGGCATCCCGGGTGTCGTCCATTTCTTCGGCCCCTATCCCTACCGGAACCCCTTCGGCGTGGATGATCCTGAAGAGTGCGGCCGCCTGACCCTCAACATGCTCAAGGAGCAGTTGATGTACGACAACCCGAAGTCGGTTGCAGCCATCATCGTGGAGCCGATCGTCGGGACCAACGGCATCGTCATCCCGCCGAAAAGCTATATGCAGGGCCTCCGCCAGCTCTGCGATGAGAACGGCATCCTCCTCATCTCTGATGAGGTCATGGCCGGATGGGGAAGGGCTGGCAGGTGGTTTGGAATCGACAACTTCGACGTCGTGCCAGACATCATCACGACCGCAAAGGGACTCACCTCAGGCTACGTGCCACTCGGAGCCATGATCTGGAACAAGAAGATCTGGGACTATTTCCAGGATCGGCCCTATGCGAGCGGCCTCACCTACACCGGACACGCATTGGCCTGTGCCTGCGGCATCGCCAACATAGAGGTCTACGAGAGCGAGAAGCTCATCGAGCGCTCGGCAGAGAACGGCAAATACCTGGCGAAAAAACTCGAGGAGCTCAAGGACAGGCACCCCTCGGTCGGCGATACGCGATGCATAGGACTCTGGGCCTGCATCGAGCTCGTCAAGGACAAGAAAACCAAGGCGCCCTTGGCCGGTTACAACAACGCGATCCGCAATGTCTCCGCGCAGCTCGGCAAGATCTTCATGGAGAACGGACTCTATCTCTATTGTAATTGGGACTATATCTTCATCTCGCCGCCCCTCATCATCGACCGGAAACAGATAGATGAGATCGTCGCGATCGTGGAGAAGGGGCTGGAATGGACCGACACGCTGGTTGGCTGATGGAGGGGAGAGTCTGATCCGGTCGCCTCCGCTTGCATCGATCGAGGAGCCGGCTGTCTGGGGGGATCTTTTCAGCTCCAGGCGACTGTGCAGCTGCACGAAGGAATCACTGGCTGGCAGCCAGGACGAAAGGAGGGCTTTGGCAATCGTGCATAAAAGGCCCAATTGACCGATGGCAAGAAGATGAAGTCGTGAAAAAGAAAAGTTGCGTTTCACAGATTTTGGTTCTATGATTCCACATCGTGCACAAGGAGGTTCTATGGCAGACGCAGCAGTAGTAGTTCCCAAGGGTTACACCGAGAATCCGGATCACATGCCCCTCCAGAAGTCCCAGCAGAAATACGGGACCTGGACATGGATACTCATGATGTTCTCCATGAACACCTGTATCCCGATGTTTTTCCTCGGGCCCATCGGAAAGGACCTGAGCTTTTTCCAGGTCATGGTCGGCGCCGTCGTCGGCAACCTGGCAGCCGTCGTTGTCATGTGGCTGAACGGCGCGGTCGGAGTCAGGCACGGCATCACCTTCCCCGTGCAGCTCCGCGAGACCTTCGGTTTCAAGGGTATCCACATCCCGAACATCATGCGTGGCATTTCCGGCCTCGTGTGGTTCGGTGTCGAGATCTGGGCCGGATCCTTGGCCATCGCCATGATCGTGGTCTCCCTCACCGGGGCACCTGCCGATCAGGTTACCGCGATAGCGATCAAGTACATACTTGTTGCCATCGTTGTCTACCTTGTTTCCTTCATTCTCGTCATGCGCTTCAGCCTCGATGGCATTGGCGCCATGGCCAACTGGGCCGGCCCCATCATGCTCATCTACTTTATCTGGCTCGTCATCTACCTCGCCACCTCGCCCCAGTTCGCTCCCAATGTTCCGAAACTCTGGGCACCGAGCAACATCGGCTGGTTCAGCCTGCCCTTCTTCGGATACCTGGCAGTACAAACCAATTGGTGGGCAACCGTAGCCCTCAACATCTCCGACATCTCGCGCGGCATCAACCCCGACAAGAAGGGCACGCTGGGTTGGGGACTTGTCATCGGCATCATCGGCGGCCAGCTCCTCGGTACGGCGCTCGGCTATGCGGCTGCCGTCCTGACGGGACAGGTCCTTCCGCAGTCGATCATCGTCCAGTTCTCTCCAGGCATCGTCGCAGCCATCATCGGCCTTCTCTTTGCCTTCCTTGCTCCCTGGTCGACTGACATGACAGCCAACTCGATTCCCCTCATCAACATCCTCACCGGAACCTTCAAGATGAGGTGGAAGCCCGCCGTCGTCGTGGCCTCCGTCATCGCCTTCTTCGCCACTCCCTGGTGGTCCGTGTCCAACGCGGATACCTACCTCGGCTATATCCAGGCATGGGCAGGCAACTACGGCATCCTGCTGGGACCGATAGCCGGACTGATGATCGGCAGCTACTGGGTAGTCCACAAGCAGAAGCTCAACATGGGTGACCTCTACACCAAGGGTTCTGGTGCCTACTGGTACCAGGGAGGCTGGAGCGCAGCTGCCTATTGCGCGCTGATCTGCACCTGGATCCTCTGCTACATCACTGCCTACATCATCGGCCCCTCGGCCATCGCCACCGTACCCATCGGCGATTCCATCAAGGTCCCCTTCCCCGGTGGAATAATCTGGTATTTCTCTGTCGTCTACGCAGTCGTACTGCAATGGTTCTTCGCTACTGTCGTGTTCAAGGAAAAAGCAGCGGTCAAGGCCTGACAATCGGCTTATCCGCATCAGATAAGGAAAGGCGCTGGGTTTCCCAGCGCCTTTCCTTGGAAAGGATGTCCAAGAAGGTGGCAGAGAAGAGCCTGAGCGAGAGCATTCATACGCAGCTTTCCGAGCGCATCCTCCGCTGGGACTACCTGCCAGGACACCGCTTTACGGAAGAGGGACTCTGCGAGGAGTTTCATGTAAGCCGCAGCCCCGTGCGCGAGGCCCTGCACAAGCTCGCCGAAGGTGGGCTGATCGAGCAGCGCCCTAGGCAGGGATACCTGGTCCGCCTCCTGGATTTCAGGGAGATCGACGAGCTCTACGATGTACGCCTTGCGCTCGAGGAGTTCGTGGTGTCGCGCATCTGTCGCCAGGGCATGGAGGAGGCGCAGCTTTCAAAGCTCATCGACTATTGGACCGACCTTCACGGTCGCCTGCCTGAAACGGCCGATCTCGTGCCCAGGGCGGATGAGGAATTCCACGAGACCCTGGCCGGACTTACGCGAAATGGAACGCTTACCCAGGCCCTGAAGGACATCGACCGCCGCATCCATTTCATACGGCGCTTCGACTTCACCACCAAGGAGCGGGTCGCTTCAACCTGTACCGAGCATGTCGATATCCTGTGCGCGCTCCGGGAGCGGGATCAGGCCCGTGCGCTCGAGGCCCTCAGGCGCAACATCGAGGGCGGGCGTTCTTCTGTCGAGCGCGCCATCAAGGAGGCCCTGGCCCATGCCTACCGCAACCGCGACTAGGGTCATGATGCAGGCAGTTTCCTTCGGACCCGCTGTCCCTCAGGGTTCCTGGACCTTCAGTGTTCATAGCATCTTCCGCAGGGCAGTCAATCTGGGGATCGATGGCAGCGACCTTCTTGCCTGCCTTACGGGGCCTTCCGGACAGGGGCAACCCGGCGCTGTGGCCCTTGGCGTTGAGGCCGATTTCAGGGAATGGCCCCTGACCCCCGGTATGGCTGGGCGGTTTGCAGAGGGCCTTCTCACCTTCGGTGCAGACCGGCCGGTAGCCAGCGCTGACTGTGCGTTTGCCAGACGAGAGCCTGCGTTCGTGATGAGCCGCATATGCTCAGTCGGCCTGGCTTTCGACCAGGCAGCTTTGGAACTCCGCCGGATCCAGGCTTCCAAGGGTGCGGAGTTCTTCCTTTCCGGTGATTCGAGTGCGCATCCAGGCGCCACGCCTGTGGTGGCGGCTCTCCACGAGGGACTAATGCTTCTCGACGCAGCCACCAAAGCCATCGGCAGCTCAGCCTGTCCCGAGGCTGGCGACTTCGCCCCAGCCCTATCGCGTCTCGTGGGGACAGGCCCCGGCCTGACACCCACGGGCGACGACCTCCTCAGTGGCTATCTGGCTGCCCTCTCCGCTGTCGCTTCCCCTGCGGTTCCCGCCCTGGCCGGGGCCATCGAGGCAGCCGCCCCAGGAACGAACGACATCTCTGCGTCCTGGCTCCGCTGCAGCGCCCGAGGCTTCTTTCATGGGGCCCTTGCCCGGCTTTCACGCTGCCTCGCAGCGGAGGAGGCTTTCGCTGCAGTCGGCGCCTTGAGGGCGCTATGCTCAATTGGCCATTTCTCCGGCGCCGACATGGCGACCGGCTTTCTCCATGGCCTGGCAATTCATTCGGGCAGTCCATCTGGATGCAAATCGGAGCAAGGGAGGCTGTATGCTTCATGAATTCGAATACGCGCGACCCGCGACCAGGGCGGAGCTGCACGAGCTCCTGGCGAGGCACGGGAAGGCGGCAAAGATCCTCGCGGGGGGGACTGACCTCCTCGTAAACATCAGGGGCGGCGTCGCCAAGCCAGCCATCGTGATCGATATCAAGAAGGTGAGGGACCTTCCTGTCATCGCCTGGAACCCGAAGGTGGGTCTCGTCATAGGGCCAGCTGCGACCATCAACGAGGTCCTCGCCCATCCCGCAGTCCGCGATCAGTATGCCCTCCTTGCAGACTGCGGACAGGACCTGGCCTCCTACCAGGTGAGGAACCGCGCCACCGTGATCGGCAACGTGGTCAACGCTTCTCCCTGCTCCGACATGGCACCGGCCCTCCTCTGCCTGGGCGCGATCGCGATTGTCTCCTCGAAGCGTGGCGAGCGGGAGGTTCCCTTCAGCGAGTTCTTCACTGGCGTAAAAAAGACAGTATTGCTCGATGACGAGATCCTTGACCGCATCGTGGTTCCGGCAGCTTCTGCCGGAGCGCGGGGCTCCTACCACAAGCTCAAGCGCATCAATGGGCACGACCTCGGCATTGTCGGAGTTGCGCTGATGAAGAAGGAAGGAGACGTCGCTTTGGGCATCAGTTCGGCAGCGCCGAAGCCGGTGCTAGTGGAGGGGCTCCGCGAAACCGATCCGGTCGAAAAAGCGGTTGCGGCGGTGCGCTCGGCCACGAGCCCGATCAGCGACCTCCGCTGCTCGAAGGAATACCGCGAATTCATGATAGAGGTCTTTGTCAGACGCCTTTGGGCGGAGGTCAAGTAATGCGCATAACACTTAAGGTAAACGGTGGGACCTACACCCGCGAGGTTGAAGGCCACAGGACCCTCCTCCGTTTCCTCCGTGAGGATCTCGGATTCACGGGCACCAAGGAAGGTTGCGGAGCCGGGGAGTGCGGCGCCTGCACGGTGATCATGGACGGGAAGACGGTCAATTCCTGCATGGTCCTCGCTGCCGAGGCGGATGGTGCGAGTGTCGAAACCATCGAGGGCGAAGCTTTGGCAGGCAAGCTCTCCGCCATACAGGAGGCCTTCGACCGTCACCATGCCGTGCAGTGCGGCTATTGCACCGGTGGCATGATCATGTCGGTGCGCGACCTCCTCCATCGCAATCCCAAGCCCAGTGTCGACGAGATAAAAGAGGGCATCGAAGGCAATTTCTGCCGCTGCACAGGCTACCAGCAGATCATCGAGGCTGTCCTGGACGCCTCGGGGCAGCTGGGCGAGGGTCCAGGCCAGGTCCGCGAAGGGAGGCTCGAACATGCATGAGCACATCGGATCGAAGGACCTGAAGCTTATCGGGAAGAACGAACGCCGCGTCGAGGCAACGCCCAAGCTCACCGGTGAGGGCATCTATGCGAGTGACATGGTCCTCCCAGGCATGCTCTGGGCCCAGGTCAAGAAAAGCCCCCATGCACGTGCCAGGATCATCGGTATTGATACAAAAAAAGCCGAAGCCCTGAGCGGCGTCCGAGCCGTCCTGACCGGCGAAGAGCTCAATTACAAGCTTGGCCTTTACGTCGTGGACAAGGACATCCTGGCCAAGGGCGAGGTCCGCCACTATGGCGAGGCCGTGGCTGCGGTGGCTGCCGACACCCTCGGGATCGCAAAGGCCGCAGTGGACCTCATAGACGTTAGCTACGAGGTCCTTCCTGCGGTCCTGAACCACATGGACGCCCTTAAGCCCGACGCCCCCCTCGTCCACCCCGATCTTGGCAACTATGACTTTGTACCCGTGTTCAGCCCCCAGAAGGGCACGAACATACCCAATCTCTCCAAGGTGAGGAAGGGCGACATCGACAAGGGTTTCGCCGAGTCACAGTGGATCGTCGAGCGGGAGTACACCAACCCCTCGGTGCAGCACGTTCCGATGGAGACCCATGTCGCCATCGTGCAGTGGAAGGCCGGTGACGAGGTCGACATCTGGACGAGCGCCCAGTCACCCTTTACCGTGCGGAACCTCTTCTGCTACACATTCAAGCTCCCCCTCAACAAGGTGCGTGTAGTCGTTCCCTTTGTCGGAGGAGGCTTCGGCGGCAAGGCCGGCATTCACCTCGAACCCCTCGTTGCCTGCCTCTCGCGGAAGGCCGGGGGTCGCCCCGTCAAGCTGCAGGCTAGCCGCGAGGAGGAGTTCAGCCTCCTGCCCTGCAGGAGCGCGTTGACCTACCGCATCAAGACGGGAGTGCGCTCTGATGGCAGGATCCTGGCCCAGGAGCTTACCATGTTCTGGGACGCCGGGGCCTACGCCGACTATGCGGTAAACGTGACCCGGGCATCGAGCTATTCAGGCGCCGGACCCTACGAGATTCCCAATGTCAAGCTCGACTCCTACACGATCTACACGAACAAGCCCTGGGGCACGGCCTACCGCGGCTTCGGGCATGTGGAATTCTTCTGGGGCCTCGAGCGCCATATGGAACTCGTCGCCTCTGCCATCGGCATGGATCCCCTTGCGTTCAGGGTCCTGAACCTCCTGAAGCCCGGTTCGCTGACCATCACCGGCGAGCGGATCACCGAGCACTCGGGAGACCCGACCAGGTGCCTCGAGGCGGCAGCCAAAGCCATCAATTACGGCATGTTGACCGAGGAGGAAAAAGCCCGCGAAAAGCGAACTGGCCGGAAGATCGGCAAGGGCATCGCAACCCTCCACAAGGCCCCTGCCATGCCCTCCTTCACCGCCACCGCCGCCGTCATCAAGATGAATACGGACGGCAGTGTCATCGTGAACATCGGTCTTACCGAAATAGGGCAGGGCTCTGCTACCGCAGTCGCACAGATCGTCGCCGAGCGCCTGCGCTTCCCCATGTCCCATGTCAAGGTGACCATCGAGAAGGATACCGACAAGGAACCCTACGACTGGCAGACCGTCGCCTCCAAGGGCATCATCCTTTCGGGCAACGCTGCCGCGCTGGCTGCGGACGACCTGCTCGCCCAGGCCTACGGCGTCGCAGCCCAGGTGCTCCGGGCACAGACCATCGACCTCGACCACGACGAAGAAAAGATCTTCATAAAGCACAGGAACGACAGGTTCGTGACCTTCGCCCAGCTTTCGGTGGGCTTCGCCTTCCCTGACGGCAACGCGATAGGCGGCCCCCTCATCGGAGTGGGCCGCTACGTGGCCCAGGGACTCTCGAACCTCGACAAGGAGACGGGGCAGGGCCTTCCCGCCCTCGACTGGACCTTCGGCGCGCATGGCATAATCGCCGAGGTCGATGCGGAGACTGGCGAGTACACGATCATCAAGATCGCCTCCGTCTTCGATGTCGGCAAGGTCATCAACCCCGACATCGTGCGGGGCCAGGCCGTCGGCGGCATGATCCAGGGACTCGGCACGGCCATCTGCGAGGGCTACATCTATGACCAGCAGGGCCACCTCCTCAACCCCTCCTTCACCGACAACAAGATCCCGACCGCCCGGGACCTGCCTGAGGAAATCGTCAGCATTGCCATAGAAACCGCGCAATTGGATGGACCCTTCGGGGCGCGCGGGGTAGGGGAGCACCCCATGATATCGGTGGCCCCTGCCCTGGGCAACGCCATCCAGGCAGCAACGGGGGCCGAGCTCACCCACATGCCGATCCGCTTCGAGGATGTCTGGCGTGCCCTCCGGAACAAGGAGCCGATCGACAACTGGATAACCAAAACGCCTGCAGGCTCCTGCAAGTCAGACCCGCTCCTCCGGGCTTGAAGTGCGACGCATGAAGCAGGGAGGCCTGGAAGGGGAAGTCCGTGTTTGACTGCATAGTCCTGGCGGCGGGCTCTTCCTCGAGGATGGGGAAGCCCAAGCTGCATCTTCCCTTTGGCGAGTCGACCCTGCTTCGGACGACAGTGGCTGCAGCCCTGGCTGGTGGCTGCTGTCCGGTCATCGTAGTCGGTCGCAGAGACGACGATAACCTGGGTAGCTTGGCCAGCGAGGGGATCATCATAGTACGGAATAAAGATCCTTCGCGCGGGATGCTTTCCTCCCTCTGCGAGGGGCTGGCCTTGGTGCGGGGCGAGGGTTTCTTCTTCATTCCGGGGGACATGCCCCTGGTAGCTGCGACTACCTACGAGCTCCTGAGCGGGCACTTTGGAGCCGGGCCGGTCATTCCGACCTACTCGGGCAGGCGCGGGCATCCTGTCCTCATGCCCTCATCCCTCATCCGCGCGTTGCTGGAATTGCCCCAGGACCGACCACTCAAGGCATTCATCGAGGCGAGCGGTCCCACGTTCGTGGAAATGGAAGATCCAGGGGTCCTCAGGGACATCGATGATCCGGAATCCTACAAGGCTGCCATTCTGGACCTTCCTGCAGCCTCGCCTCGGGCTTAGACGCCCATCTTGTATTCCTCCCGCTGAGGCGTGAATGAGTGGAGGAGGACGCCCTTCACGAGGCAGCGAGCCCCGTGGGGAACGTTCGCGCCCGCGTAGAAGGAATCGCCGGGACCGAGGCGCTCCTTCACTCCACCGGCCTCGGTTTCGAAGGACCCTGACAGGCACCAGGTGAGCTGTTCTTCCGGATGGGAGTGCACGGGGCTTACCGAGCCTGATTCGAATTCCATCTCGGCGAGGAGGAGACCTCCTCCATGCGCGATCAGCCGGCGCGAGGGCTTACCTGCGCCTCCAGGAACCAGGGGAAATTCATCCTTCCTGAAATACATGCCTTCCATCCAAGCTTCCTCCCCGCCATTCGCAGGCGCGGCATTTGCGCAGCTGCGGTCTTTCTGCTACTGTCCTCGACAGCCGGGCATCCTGTCCAGTTCCCGGGAGTCAGCGGTGTAACGGAGGAGGAACGACATGATGCCAGAGCGGAAGACCAGCGCCCTCCTGGTCGTCGATGTCCAGAACGACTTCTGCCCCGGGGGAGCCCTTGGCGTCGCCGAGGGAAACATGATCCTTGGCCCGATCAACCATGTCATGCCGCTCTTTGACCACATTGTCCTGACCCAGGACTGGCACCCGCGCAACCATGTTTCCTTTGCTTCAAGCCATCCGGGCACGAGTCCCTCCCAGACGGTGGAGGTCCCAGGCGGCACGCAGCTCCTCTGGCCCGATCACTGCGTGGAAGGCAGCGAAGGCGCTGCCTTCCACCGCGACCTCGACACCGATCGCGCCTCCATGATCCTCCGCAAGGGAATGCGGCTTCGCTCGGATTCCTATTCAGCCTTTGCCGAGAACGATACTGCCATGCCTACCGGTCTCGGAGGCTGGCTTCTTTCCCTCGGCATACGTCGTCTCTACGTAGTCGGGCTTGCAACCGACTACTGTGTACTCTACTCAAGCCTCGACGCCCTTGCCGCAGGCTTCGAGGTCCTGGTCATCGCCGATGCAACCAAGGGCGTGGATGTACCGAGGGGAACGCTTGATGCTGCGCTCCTGCGCCTCGGACAGGCTGGGGCGAGCTACCTCCTGTCCTCGGATTTAGGATAGAGCCATGGCCAGCGGTCTCTTCACCGACTTCTACGAACTCACGATGGCCCAGGGGTTCTGGAAGGCGGGAGGCAGGCGGCGCTCCGTTTTCGAGTACTTTTTCCGCCGTCATCCCTTTTCTGGCGGTTACTCCGTGTTTGCTGGCCTTGAGACCCTCCTTGCTGGGCTCGAAACCTTCCGCTTCTCCGGGCCTGATCTGGCCTGGCTCGAGTCCCAGGGCGGTTTCGATCGTGGTTTTCTCGACTACCTTGCCGGCTTCAGGTTCCAGGGGGACATCCTTTCGGTGCCCGAGGGTTCCATCGTCTTCCCCCACGAGACCCTCCTCCGGGTCGAAGCCGACCTTGTCGAAGCCCAGCTCATCGAAGGTCTGCTTCTCAACACCCTCAACTTCCAGAGCCTCGTTGCCACCAAGGCAGCCCGGGTCTGGCGTGCTTCGAATTTCGGTTCTGTCATGGAATTCGGGCTGCGCCGCGCCCAGGGCCCCGACGGTGCCCTGTCGGCCTCCCGGGCGGCCTGGCTGGGCGGCTCCTCCTCGACCTCCAACAGCCTCGCCGGCAAGGAACTCGGCATTCCCGTCTCTGGCACCATGGCTCATTCCTGGGTCATGTCCTTTACGACCGAGCTCGAGGCTTTCGAGCGCTACGCTGACATCTATCCCGAGCGCAGCGTCTTCCTCATCGACACCTATGACACCCTGGGTTCCGGCCTCGCGAATGCCATAAAGGTCGGTTCGGAACTTGCTGGAAGGGGGCTGGACTTCGGGGTCCGCCTCGACTCCGGCGATATCGACTACCTCTCCCGTGAAGTCAGGAAGGGCCTCGATGCAGCCGGGCTCGACAAGGCCTTCATTGTCGTGTCGAACGAACTCGACGAGCACATCATCGAACACCTCGTCGCATCGGGAGCCCCTGTCGATCGCTGGGGCGTTGGAACCCACCTCGTAACCGGGGGAGATGACTCTTCCTTCACCGGCGTCTACAAGTTGGCCGCTGTCGGTCGGGACGGGGAGCTGGTACCCACCATGAAGGTCTCCGATACCCCGGAGAAGTCCACGACCCCCGGCAGGAAGCGCCTCTACAGGCTCTACGGCGAGGACGGCAGCGCGCAGGCGGACTTCATGACCCTTCCGGAAGAGGAGCCATGTGCTGGCGATCGCCTGACCCTCCACCATTATTCGGCTGACTGGCGCCAGGCAGAGCTCCTGGCGACCCGGGTGGAAAGTCTCCTTCAACCTGTCATGGAAGCCGGTCGTGTCAGCTCCGTCCGCCCCTCCCTCGACGATATTCGCTCGGGTCTCCGCGCCCGACTCGAGGCCTTCGACTCCACCTACCTGCGCCTTCTGAATCCCCACGTTTACAAGGTCTCTCTGTCCTCCGGACTCCGCAATCTCAAGCTCAGGATGATCGAAGGCGGTATCCGCGGACACCGCCGCCCCTCCTGACCCGTGGCTTCCTACCGATCCGCCCTTGTGGCCGCCGCCCGGAGGCCCTAAGCTAAGCTAGAACCTGCGCGGGAAATTAAGCCCGCAGTACCGAAAGGGGATCACCTATGGACGAACGCCTCCTGTCCGCTTTCCGCAGCTCCGCAGAGGGCACCTTCCGCGACATGTTCGGCATCGAAGCCAAGGCAGGGAAGCCTGTTGAGATTTCCTCGAACGGCGAGCATGGCTGGGATATCACCGGCCTCCTGGGCATGGCAGGCCAGGTACAGGGCGTCTTCGCCTTCCGACTGCCAGGAAGCCTCGCGGAAGCCCTCCTGGCAAAGTCAGGTGTCGAGGCCGGAGCCGACGACAAGACCAGCCTCGCCAGTGGCCTCGTCGGCGAGATCACCAACATCATCGCCGGCACTGCCTCCTCGGTGGAAGGCGGCCACGAGT
>JBMOIK010000033.1:0-20039 GCA_049317365.1 Rectinemataceae bacterium
CCCGCCAAACGTCGCCGCATCATCAGCCTCACCGGCACGGTCGATTCCCTGATCAGCGTCAGGGACAGGATCGCCCAGATCCAGCAGGGTTCAGAGCGGCTGCTGGCGAGCTCGGAAGAGGGCACCACCAAGATCGAGGAGGGGCTGCGTCACACCGCCGACCTCAACAGCATATTCAAGCGCATCAGGGCGCAGGCCGAAAGCAACTTCGGCCTGGCGAGCGGCATCGGCGAAATCCTCGTGGCCCAGGGCCAGGCCTTCGACCAGATATTCACGACCCTCAAGCAGATCTCGGAAGGCGCCGAGCAGGTCCTCGCAAGCGCGCGGATCTCGGGCGGGGAGGTCGGGAAGCTCCAGGGCCTGATCGAGGAGCTCAAGGGCCTGCTCACGCGCTTCGACTTTGGCGCTTCGAGGGTCGGTCCCAATCCTCGCGCGGAACTTCGCGCGGAACTTCGCGCGGAACCTCGCGCGGAACTTCGCGCGGAACCTCGCGCGGAACGCAGGGAGGAATCAAAATGAGCAAGCACTGCATACTCGTCCTCGCCTGTGCTTCCGCGCTCGTCCTCGCGACAGCCTGCGGTCCGCGACTGGCCGAACTCGATCGCGTCACCTTCGACACGAGGACCCTGGACATGTCCGACGGCCGCGGTCCCCAGCCCTACGATGGGGGCAGGCTCCCGAAGGATCCCGGGGTCGGTCCGACGACCTGGCGCTTTACGCTCACCTTCGCCCCGCCGTCCAGGGGCTTTGCATCCGGCCCTGTCCTCGTGATCGGTCCCAGCTCCTGGCCCTATCGACTTTCGCTCAACGGCAGGGTCCTCAGGACCTATGGAAGCATACGTGACAGCGACCACGCCCGGGCCTTCACCTCGACGGCCATAGAACTGCCCGAGGGTTCCCTTCTTGCCACGAACGCCCTGGTTGTCGATGCCTTCCTCGGTTCCTCGGTCCGTTCCCCCCTGCCTGACCTGCACATCGCCGATGCGCCGGAGTCCGCTTCCTATATATTCTGGCGCAATGCCTTCATGTCGCAGTTCGTGGCCGGAGGCTTCGCGATCGCCCTCGTCCTCCTTGCCTATTTCCTGTTCATCTTCACGCTCAGCGGCTTCAGGGACTGGCGTTTCCTCTGGTTTGCCCTGTTCTGCGGCTTCTTCTCCCTGTCCTCCGTCAACATCGTCTTCAACCACCTCGCCGCCTCCGACACGCTCCTGACCAAGGCCAGCAGGCTCGGGTTCCTGGCTTCAGTCACAATGCTGTCTTTCTATGTCATGGAAGCCACCGCCATCCTTTCGGACAGGCGCTGGGTCAAGGTCCTTGCCCTCTGCGCCGCAGCCGCGGGAACCGCGTGGATATTCCTGCAACGGGGCTTCTACGCCACCAATGAAGCCTTCCATGTCCTCATCAATTTGGTCATCACGCCCAACCTGCTGTTCTGCCTGGTCCTCATAGTGCTGGCGATCCTGAAGCGCGGAATCGCCCCCTTCGCGATCCTCGGTGCCGGCTTCGCGGGCGTGGTCGCCACGAGCCTCTACGACATGGGCTTCGAAACGAGCGGGGTCATGCCCTACGCCTGGACCCTCTCCTATGGCTACGTGTGGCTTGTCCTTTGCATTTTCCTCGAGCTCGCCTGGAAGCAGGAGCTTTCGGCGCGCATGGAGCTCCGGCAGGCTGCCGACCTGGGCGAGAAAAACGCCATCCTCGGTCGCGTCTTCGGACAGCTTTCCATCGACTCGGACAGCCTCGCACGTTCCTCCGAGGAACTGGCTGTATCCACCAAGGCAATCGGCAGCACGGGGAGCCAGCAGGCCGTGGCCGTCCGCGAGATCGTCGCGACAATGGAGGAGGCCAAGAGCCTGCTGGCCCGCATCTCGGAGCGCTCCTCGCTCGTGCACAAGGACTCAAGGGCCACGGCCCTCAAGGCGGGCGAAGGCGCCACCGGGGCGGCCGAAGCCCTCGAGAAGCTCGAGGCCGTCATCGCGAAGAGTTCGGAGTCTATCTCCCTCATCGCCGATTTCAACGAACAGCTCGGCTCGATAAAGGACATCGTCAAGCTCATCGAGGGCATCGCCTCGCAGATCCGCATAATTGCCTTCAATGCCTCCCTCGAGGCGGTCGCCGCCGGCGAGGCTGGAAGGAACTTCGGCATCGTCGCCGAGGAGGTCAAGCGCCTCTCCGACTCGACCATGTCGAGCATCAAGAACATACGGCTGAAGGTAAGCTCGCTCATCTCCATGTCGGACAACGTGGTGAAGGTGGCGCGGGACGGCTATGTATCGCTCGAAAAGAGCTGGGACATCGCCTCAGGAATGGGAGAATCCTTTGCCGGCATCGCACAGGCAGCGGAGTCATCGGCCGAGGCCAGCGCCGACATCGACCTGTCGCTTCGCGAGGAAGCAGAGGCCTTCGAGCAGATAGTCCAGACCCTTCGCGAGATATCGGCGGGGATCAACAACTTCGTCGACGCAGCGTCTCATAGCTCCGAAACCACGGTACGGCTGGGCGACATCACCGAGCGGCTTCACGCCCTCATCGCCAGCCACGCTGGGACGGGCCTCGGTACCGAAAGGGACGTGATGCCTCCACCACCTTCAGCTGGAACATGAAGGGAGAGGCAGGATCTGGCAGCCCTCAACCCGGGTGGCTGCAGACGCTTGCACAGGCACTCCACCCTGCCCGCCGGTCCTCCCGAGGGACTTGCATCGCCCGCGGCTCCCTGAAATGATGCAGGCGCGGCCCAGTACCCTGCGCCCAAGGAGCGACCCATGCCCGTGAACATCCCCGATGACCTGCCGGCGCGGAAGATCCTCGCCCAGGAGAATATCTTCACCATGACACCCGAGCGCGCCGTCCACCAGGATATCAGGCCCCTCCGCATCGCGGTGCTCAACCTCATGCCGACCAAGATCGTCACCGAGACGCAGCTCCTCAGGCTCCTGGGCAACACGCCGATCCAGATCAACGTAACCCTGATCCGCATGGGCAGCCACGAGTCCCAGAACACCTCGGTGGAGCACCTCGAGGCCTTCTACGAGTCCCTCGACGAGGTGCTGCACGAGCGCTTCGACGGCCTGGTCATCACCGGAGCCCCGGTGGAGTCCCTGCCCTTCGAGGAGGTCGACTACTGGCCCGAGCTGACCCGCCTCATGGACTGGTCCAAGGACCATGTCTGGTCGACGCTCCACGTCTGCTGGGGAGCGCAGGCTGGGCTCTGGCATCACTACGGGATCGGCAAGCACCCCTTGCCCGCCAAGATGTTCGGCCTCTTCCATCACAAATCCCTCGATCTTTCCGAGCCGATACTCCGCGGCTTCGACGAGGAGTTCCTCGCCCCCCACTCGCGCCACACCGGCGTGTCCGAGGCCGACATCGCGGCCGACCCGCGGCTCAAGCTCCTCGCGGTCTCGGATATCGCGGGGGTGTACATGGCCATCTCCCGCAACGGGCGGCACATCTTCGTTACAGGCCACCCGGAGTACGACCGCCTGACCCTGAAGGCCGAGTATGACCGCGACGTGGCCAAGGGCCTGCCCATCGGGGTGCCCGCGAACTACTTCCCCGGCGACGACCCGCTCCGCCCCCCGGTCATGACCTGGAGGGGCCACGCGCATCTGTTGTACTCCAATTGGCTCAATTATTCGGTCTACCAGTCGACGCCCTTCGACCTCGAGAAACTCCCGCCACTGGACACAGGGAATCCCTGAATATACCAACTATGAAGAACATTCCCGCCTACCTCGCCACAGACCGCGAGCCGCCCCCCGCTTCCCGGTCGGGGGACCTCGAGTCCGGCATGGTGATCCACCACCTCCACCGCGACTTCGTCAGCCTCGACGGCAACCTGACCGTGGGGCGCGCTGTCGAGGCCCTGCACCGGCGCCGCGAGGACGGCCGCATCCTCTATTTCTATGTCGTGGACGAGGTCGATGCCCTCATCGGCGTCATGCCCGCGCGCTTCTTCATCACCAAGGATCCCCAGGGTCTCCTCCGCGAGGTCTGCATCCGGGACCTCATCACCGTGCCCGCCGAAGCCAGCCTCGCCGAGGCGGCCCGCCTCTTCGACAACCACCGCTTCCTCGCCCTCCCCGTGGTCGACCGCCGGAAACACCTGGTGGGCGTCCTGGACCTCCACGTCTTCGCCGAACGCAAGGGCGACCTCTCCGTCACGGCGGTCCGGGATGAGGTGTTCCAGACGATCGGCATCAGGCTCGGCGGCCTCGTCGGAGCAGGTCCGCTGAAAGCCTGGCGCCTGCGCTTCCCCTGGCTGCTGTCGACTGTCGCAGGCGGCCTTCTCTGCGTCCTGGTCTCCTCCGCCTTCGAGGACATGCTCGCCTCCCGGGTGGTGATCGCGATCTTCCTGGCGCCCATCCTCGCCCTCGGCGAGAGCACGGCGATCCAGTCCATGACCATCGCCTTGCAGGTCATGGGAATCGGTACCTTGGGTGTCATGAAGGCCTTGGCGGGTATGGCCAGGGAACTGGTCACCGGACTCCTTCTGGGCCTGGCCGCAGGGCTCATCATCTTTTCGATCGAGGGCTCATGGAAGGGCTTCGGGCGCGACAGCCTGGCCATCCTCGGCAGCGTGGTCGCGGCGATGGGATCGGCAGCCCTTGTTGGCTTCAGCCTCCCCCTCGCGCTCCGTGCCCTCAAGGTCAACCTCAAGGTGGCGGCAGGCCCCATCGTCCTCGCAGTCGCCGACGTGGCGACCGTTCTGATCTACCTCGGACTGGCGAACAGGCTGGGCTAAAGAGGAGCATCGGCAACCCGGCGATTCCCCGGATTATCTTCCCGGATTCACCTCAGCTTCACATTGCCCCAGTAATATCGATGTCGAGGAGGGAAGGCCCGACCCGACGGCTTCCCTACGCGAGGAGTTTCAGAGTGGCTGCAATCGAAACGACAGTCCATGTCGACGGGATGACCTGCGGGGCCTGTGAGCGGCGCGTCGAAGGGGCCCTGACGGCACTCGGAGGCGTGACGGCAGCCAGGGCCAGCCAGACCCGCGCCCGAGTGCTGGTCCAGCATGACGATTCGCTGCCAGCGGCAGCGCTCAAGGCGGCGGTCCAAAAGGCGGGCTATGCTCCCCGCGACCGACCCAGCCGCGCCACACCGATAGCCCTTGGCATCGGCCTCAGCCTGGCTGCCATCTATCTCATTGCCAACTCCTTCGGAGCCTTCAGCAATTTCCCCATGGCCGAGAGCGGCATCGGCTATGGAATGCTCCTCGTCATAGGACTCCTGACCTCCGTGCACTGCGTAGCGATGTGCGGTGGACTGGCCCTTTCGCAGAGCGTGAGGGGAAGGCCGATGGCTGCGGCCCGGGAGGGAGGCTTCCTGGCGAAGCTTTCGCCCGGCCTCCAGTACAACGGCGGGCGCGTGGTCGCCTACACCCTCGTCGGAGCGGCGGTCGGCGGGCTCGGCTCGGCCATGGACTTCTCGCCCACTGCCCAGGGCGCCATCACCGCCCTCGCGGGACTCTTCATGCTCTGGCTCGGCCTCAAGATGATGGGAATCATCCCATCCCTCCCACGCGGCACCCTCCCCCTGCCTTCGCCCCTCCGGCGGCTCGGTGACCGCCTCTCAGCCTTCGGCGCCGGCCGCGGCCCCTTCGCCGTCGGCATCCTCGGAGGGCTCATGCCCTGTGGCCCCCTCCAGACCATGCAGCTCTACGCCCTCGGAACGGGCTCGGCGGCAGCCGGGGCCTTGTCCATGTTCCTGTTCTCAATTGGTACCGTCCCCCTCATGCTCGCCTTCGGAGCGACAGCAGCCCTCCTCCCCAGGAAGTTCATGCCCATGATGATCAAGGCCTCCTCGATACTCGTCCTCCTCCTCGGAACCCTCACCCTCGGCCGGGCCGCCGCCCTCGCAGGCGTACTGCTCCCTTCCTTGGGCGGGACCCCGATCGTCCTCCCCACCGAGAGTTCGTCGGTCTTCAATGCCTCGCTCGAGCTACCCCAGGCTCCGGCCGCATCCCCCGGGATCCCCGGCGGGCCCGACGGCGCCGGCCTTGCCTACGCCGTCGCCGGCAGCGCCATGCAACCGGCCGTAGCCCAGATCAAGGACGGGATACAGACAGTTGTGACGATCTTCAACGCCAACAGCTACCAGCCCTTCTACGTGCAGGCCGGCATCCCCGTCCGCTGGATAATCCAGATCAAGAAAGAGGACATAACTGGATGTAATCACGCCTTCATCGTGCCTTCCTACGGCATCCGGCGGGACCTGAAGCCCGGCGACAACATCGTCGAGTTCACGCCCAAGGCAGCCGGCGTCGTGCCCTATTCCTGCTGGATGGGCATGATCAGGAGCGCCTTTGCCGTCGTGCCCGACCTCGGGGCGGTCGCAGGAAAGACCAACTCCAGCTACGATCCCGCCAGCGGCCCGGGCGCCCTGGCCATCCCGCATAGGGCCCAGGCTGCCAGCGGCCTGCAGGTCGCCGGCCAGGCAATGGGCACGCCAGCTTCCCTGGAAGGTGGCAGGCTTCCCCTCGACACCATCGGCGTCGCCAAAATAAAGGGCGGTACCCAGGTCGTGACAGTGCGGGTCGACGGTACGGGCTACACGCCGGCCGCCGTCGTCGTCCAGCGCGGCATGAAGACCGTCATCAGCTTCGAGGCCTCCGCCCTCGATGGCTGCAATTCCATCGTTTTCTTCCCCGAGTACAATGGCACCCTCGACCTCTCCAAGGGCGAGTTCCAGACGCCCGAGATTCCCGTCGAGGGCGACTTCACCTTCCAGTGCGGCATGAACATGCTCCACGGCTATGTCAAGGCCGTCGATGACATCGCAAAGGTCGATCTCGGGGCAGTGCGCAGGGAGCTGGCGGATTACCGTGCGCCAGAGTCCGGCTGCGCCTGCTGCGGGAATTGAGGACGTCATGATCCAGGCGACACGACTTAAGATAGGCGGCATGACCTGTACGGCCTGCGCCGCTGCCTCCGAACGCGCGGTGCGGAAGCTGGCGGGCATCGAGGAAGCCTCGGTGAACTTCTCGACAGAGAAGATGACCCTCCGCTTCGATGATGGAAAAGTCACAATTGACTCCATCAAGGCCGCGGTGGCGAAGGCGGGCTACGAGGCCAGCGACGACCGCGTCGAGAAAGAGCTCGTGATACCTGTCGGCGGCATGACCTGCGCCGCCTGCAGCCGTGCGGTGGAGCGCGCCGTGGGCAGGCTTCCGGGCGTAATCGCGGCCTCGGTCAACCTCGCCACGGAGAAGGCCAGCATCCGATACGACGCAGAGGCGCTCCGCATCTCGGAGATCAAGCAAGCCATCACGAAGGCAGGTTATGCACCCCTGGCCATCGAAGACGGAGCCTCCGGTCCTGCCTCCCGGGCCGACGCCCACCGCGAGGGCAAGGCCAGGGAGATCCGCGGCATGTGGACCAGGCTGGCTGTCTCTGCGGCCTTCTCCGCTCCCCTCCTCTACCTGGCCATGGGGGGCATGCTCGGCTGGCCCTTGCCCGAAGCCCTCGACCCCATGGGCCATCCCCTGACCTATGGACTCCTCGAGCTTCTCCTGGTGATCCCTGTCGTGATCGCGGGGAACCGCTTCTACAGGGTCGGCCTCAAGACCCTCCTCCACGGCTCCCCGAACATGGACACCCTCATCGCCATGGGCACTTCGGCCGCCATGGCCTACAGCCTCATGTCCCTGGTCCAGGCCGCCAGGGGAGACATGGGAGCCGTTGACCGGCTCTGGTTCGAGACCGTAGGGATAATCATAACACTGATCATGCTCGGAAAGACCCTCGAGGCGGTCTCAAAGGCGCGCAGCTCCGATTCCATCAAGAAGCTCATGGGCCTCAGGCCAAAGACCGCCACCGTCGTGCAGGACGGGAAGGACCTCGAGCTGCCGGTCGAGGAAGTCGAGATTGGCGATATCATCCGCGTGCGCCCTGGCCAGCGCATCCCGGTGGACGGCGAGGTCGTCGAGGGACACTCTTCCATCGACGAGTCGATGCTGACAGGCGAGTCCATGCCCGTCGACAAGGCCGTCGGATCCGGGGTCATCGGCGCCTCGATCAACACAACTGGTTCGATACTTTTCCGGGCCACCAAGGTCGGTGCCGATACGGTGCTCGCCCGCATAATCAGGCTCGTCGAGGATGCGCAGGGCTCCAAGGCGCCGATCGCGGAACTCGCGGATACCGTGTCGGGCGTCTTTGTCCCCGTGGTCCTCGGCATCGCCCTCCTGGCCGCCCTGATCTGGCTCCTGGCTGGGCAGGACCTGCCCTTCGCGCTCACCGTCTTCGTCGCAGTTCTGACAATCGCCTGCCCCTGCGCCCTCGGCCTCGCAACGCCGACGGCCATCATGGTCGGCACGGGACGTGGCGCGGAGCTGGGGGTCCTGGTCAAGTCCGGCGTCGCCCTGGAAACAGCCCACCGCATCGATACGATCGTGTTCGACAAGACCGGAACCCTCACAGTCGGCAAGCCCTCGCTGACGGACCTGGTCCCCGCATCCGGCTTCCGTGAAGACGAGCTTCTGGGCCTCGCCGCGGCGGCAGAGCGGGGGTCCGAACATCCACTGGGCGCAGCCATAGTGGCCGCAGCCGAAGCGAGGGGTCTGACCCTTCCCGAGGCGACGGACTTTTCCGCAGAGCCCGGGCACGGCATATCAGCCAACGTGGGTGGCCGCCGAGTCCTCCTGGGCAACGGGAGGCATCTTGCCGACAGAGGCATTGCCGTCGATGGCGGCTCAGCCGACAGACTCGCTTCGGCCGGCAAGACTCCCATGTTCGTCGCAGTCGACGGGCGCTATGCGGGTCTCGTCGCCGTAGCGGACGTGGTCAAGCCCTCGAGCGCCGCCGCCATCGCAAAACTCCGCGCCATGGGAATCGAGGTGATCATGATCACCGGTGACTCAGCACGGACGGCTGCATCCATCGCCCGCGAGGTAGGCATCGACCGGGTACTGGCCGAGGTGCTCCCGGGCGACAAGGCCGCGGAAGTCAGGAAGCTGCAGGCCGGGGGCCGGAAGGTTGCCATGGTCGGCGACGGCATCAACGACGCGCCAGCCCTCGCCCAGGCTGACATAGGCATCGCCATAGGGTCGGGCACCGATGTCGCCATGGAAAGTGCCGACATAGTCCTCATGCGGAGCGACCTCGGCGAGGTGCCGACAGCCCTGCAGCTCTCCCGGCGCGTCATGCGAAACATCAAGCAGAACCTCTTCTGGGCCTTCGGCTACAACATCCTCGGGATTCCCGTGGCTGCGGGCATCCTCTACGCCTTCGGCGGTCCCCTCCTCAATCCCATGTTCGCGGCTGCGGCCATGTCGCTCAGTTCGGTCTCCGTACTCACCAACGCGCTGAGACTCAGGCGTTTCAAGCCGGCATAAGGAGCAATTACAATGAAGAAGACACTTTCGGTCGAGGGCATGAGCTGCAACCACTGCGTGAACCACGTGAAGAACGCGCTGGCGGACCTCTCGGGCATCGACTCTGTTATGGTCGACCTCGCCACGAAGACGGCCGTCGTCGAGGGCGAAGCCCTGGACGATGCGGCGATGAAGGCAGCCGTCATTGACGCTGGCTACGAGGTGGTATCGATCGCCTGAGGGGCTGCGGCGATGGCTTGGGGCTCCGCGATGTCGAGTTTCTTCATCGCCAGGAAGGCCTGGGTCACGCGCCCTCGGGTCGCCTCGCCGCCGCTATCCATGATCCGCCCGAGGGCGTAGCGCCAAGCAGCGACCTTCAGTCTCCAAGCGAGGCCAGGAGCCTCATGTTGTAGCGGTACCAGTCGGCGGAGGAATCGAAGCCGGGAGGCGCGTACCAGGGCGGAGTGGGCATGACCAGGAGGTCGATGTGGTCGGTCGAAGCCAGGCATCCCATGTAGTTCCAGGCTCCACGTACAGCCGATCCCTCATAGTTGACAATTAGGTCTTTCGAGCCGTTCTTGGGGCCATCCATCGAGACGGTATTGACCACCCCATCGTTGGCCGCCCACTCGGGCCCCAGGAGCAGCTCCCCGTCAGTCTGGCCTGGGGCTGCCATGAGGAGGGCTGTGGGAAGGAGGAGGGTGTTCAGGTCCAGGTCCCCGAGTTCGAGCCCCGCCACCCGCAGGGTCGAGCGGTCAGCCCAGGAGAAGTAGTAGATGTCCCGGCAGGCCGTGACCCACGCGTTGAACGCCATCGCCCCTGCGGGATGGAGCTCCCTGTAGCAGCCATCCTCCCCGCGATACCAGGAATCATTGGCCATGAGCCTCGAGGCGTAGGCAGCTACCGACTCGCCTCCCCTCCGGCCCAGGCCCCAGTGGTCGAGGATGGGATCGTAGGGCGGACTCGATGCTGCGATGATGAGGGCGACCGAGCGCGTGAAGGCTTCTCCCGCCCTGTCGGCCACGAGGGCGAGGGTCGATCCGTCGTGCGGCGAGGCCAGGGTGACGATGCCGAGGATCCAGTGGTGGCCGCCCCTGAAGAGCTCGCTTGGGTCGTGGGGGGCGGCAGCCATCTCCTCCTGATTCCCCTCCTCGAGGAGGAGCGCCAGGAGCCGCCCTGTCTGGCCGCCCATGCTGTGGCAGAGGAGGTTGACTTTCCGTTTTTCATCCCAATTGTCAATGACTCCCGGTTGCTCGCGGCCGAAGCGCGCGTGCCCGCAGCGCGCGCTGTGGGCGGCCCCGTAGTCCACGCGGCCGCCCCTGATGTAGGCAAAAAGCTCGCAGGCCCTGTCCCAGTTGCTCGAAAGCGGCCCGAGGCTCGCCGAATGGACGTCCCAGCCCTCGCGCACGAGGAGGGCCCGGTAGTCCGACATCCCGCCCCAGGCGGAGATCGGGATGCGCGCGTCCTGCCCATAGCCGACGATGCCATGCACGAGGATCACCGGATAGTCATTGAGCTTCGGTCCGGGAACCGGGTATTCGGTGAGATGGGCCAGTTCCGACTCCTCCTCGCTTGCCCCCGGGACGAGCTCCGCCCACGACGGAAGCGCAAGGGCGAGGATCAGGGAAACCACGCATGCTGCTTGTTTCCCAAGTCTGGACGGCTGTCTCACGATAGGCGATTATACCAGATACCACTGGTACATTCGACAGCTTGCGACAACTCAATGCCAGCCAGTCGGTGCAGCGGAGACCGCAACCTCGGCACCTGACACCGTGAAAGCCCGCGCCGAGCGGTCAAGTTCATCGGCGACATTCCCCAGCGCCTCCGCGAGGTCCCTCATCGAAACCGCGGCATGGAAGATCTCGGCTGTGCCGATCTGGATCTCTGTCATCCCCGAGGCGACCCCGGCCTTGGCCGAGGCCACGAGGCTCCCGGCGGCTGCCTTCCTGTCCTCGGTGACCTTCGAGATGTTGCCATTGGAGGCTATCATCTCCGTGATGGAAGCCGCCGACTCCTCGACCATCGCCGACTAGCCATCGGCCATGGGTGGGGAAGCCCTGTCCCGCAGACTCCTGAACGACACGAGCTTCCCCGTCTTCTCGTCCCAGAGCTTCATCGAAATGGTTCCGAGACTCTTGATAATGCCGATCTTTTCCTTCCTGCCCAGCTCCGGGATGGACCTCAGGCATTCTTCAAGGCGGTAATTCGGGATCCTCGGGCTGAGGTGGTGGACATGGTGGAAGCCAATGTTGCCTGTGAACCACTGGAGCGGAGGGGGCAAGCTGTACCAGGAGCTGCCGACCAGGGCCGCATCGAGAAAGGACCATTGCGCGCCGCGCGCCCAATAGGTCGAGTCGAACTGGTGCTGGACATAGAACATCCAGATTCCTGCAAGCCCGCCGAAGAAGAGGGCCGAAAGCTGGGCGAGGAAGAAGGGACCAGGACCGAAGAGCAGGCACAATGTGAACCCTATGGCCAGGAGAAGGATATTGTGCATGGCAAGGTCCCGGAGTTGCCTTTTTCCCGCGCCCTTCGAAGGCAGGCGGTTGACCAGGAGGAAGATGAAAAAAGGACCTAATACAAACAGGGTTACAGGGTTCCGGTAGAATCGATAGATGAAGCGCTTTGCGGACGGTGCGGCCCGGAACTCCTCTACTGTCAATGTCCAGACATCGCCCATTCCGCGGTCGTCGAGCAGCCCCGTGGTCCGGTGGTGGATGCCGTGGCTCCGGCGCCAATCCGCGAAGGGCGTAAAGCACAGGAGGCCCAGGACAAACCCCAGTGCCTCATTGGCCTTCCGATTGGGGAGGAAGGACCCATGGCAACAGTCATGGAAGAGTATGAAGGTCCGCACGAGGAAGCCGCCCGTGGGAATGCCGCCGAGCATGACGATCCACCAAGGAAGGCCCGCTGTGGCTCCATACAGCAGGAGGGTGAGGCAGGCAAGGTAGGGAAGGAGGGTATCCGCGATCTGGATGAGGGCTGGCCGCCAGGCTCCGCCCTCGAAATCCTTCACGCGGTCCATCCATGAAAGCCTGTCCGCTTCATGTATCAGGGACATCTTTCCACCTCTGCTGATTGGACAAGGCAGGAAGAGGGACGGTTGCGAACCCGGGATGGGAAAAACCTGGCATCTCAAGGCCAGTGGAAGTTCGCTCCCGCCCCCAGAAGGCCCTCACGGCAAGAGCGGTTCGTGCTCCCAGCACTTTGCTCGTAATGATTGCGGTACTGTTCCATGGCTGCACCCCCGAAGGGGGCAGCATTACCGCAATTGAAGCGGCGCTGGCGGCAAGCTCAGCGTGGAGCCTTCCACCAATCCGCCTTTGCGTGACCCGAAAGAAGCGTGCAGACTGCCTCCGTCTCGGGCGTCGCGTCCTCCTTCCTTCCTCCCGCTCGGAGCCTGGCCAGCTCTGCCTTGAGGACCGCGTGGCTGCCAGGCGTTATGCGGAATCGGGTTGCGACGATGATGCCGGCAATGAGGAGCAGTCCCGGTGTCCCGATGAAAAAGGCGAAGAACCTCTGGAGCGTCTCCGGTGCCTGCACCGCATTGGGTACAAAGCCGATGCCCTGGAGCATGAAGCCGATCGCGGGCAGCGCGAAGAGGCCCTGGACAAGCTTGCGGAGGAGGGTCATCGCCCCGGCGTAGACGCCCGAACGCTGCTCGCCGGTGATGAGCTCGTCGACATCGATGACAAAGGGCAGTATGGCGTAGGGCATGAGGACGCCCGCGGCGGTGCCCATTCCGATGACGGCGCATACCAGGGCGAGCGACAAGGCCGAGGACTGCGGACCGAGGCCCAGGGTGAGGAACATGCCCAGGACCCAGACAGCGAGTCCGATGGAATAGGAAAGACCCTGGCTCCTGCGGTTGGCGATGAGGGAGTAGACGGGCATCATGGCGAGCTGGACGATCATCAGGGTACCCATGGCAATCGAGTAGAGGCCGGGCTTGCCCAGCGAATAAGTCAGGTAATAGGTGAAGAGGGCCATCAGGATGTCCATGGCCGTGTAGGCGCAGACATACATTCCGAAGTGGATCCTGAACGATCGGTTGCGGAAGATGGTGCCGAATTCCTTGAAGAGGTTGTCGCCTGGCTTTGAGTCCCGCCTGGCCGCATTCTCCCAGGTACTCCTATATACGATGATCCAGGGCAGGGCGAAGATGATGCCGAAGACGATGCCCATCACGAGATGACCCTGGCCCGGGTCGCTGGGGTAGGCATCGATGATCATCTTGGGGATGACGGCGGCGACGAGGGAAGAAAGCCCCGAAAACAGGAGGCGTGAGGTGGAGAGCCGGTTCCGGGTCTTCCAGTCCGAACTCATCTCCGCGGGCAGGGCCGAGTAGGGGGTCATCACCATCGTGAGGGCCGCGTCGAGGAGTATGTAGGCAAAGAGATAATAGGCGAACAGCAGGAACTGGCTGTCCGTCCGGATGGGCACCCAGAGAAGGGCAAAGGTGACAGCGATCGGGATGATGCCCCAGAGGAAGTAGACCCGGCGCCGTCCGGCCTTTGACTTTGTCCTATCGCTGATGAAACCCATGAGGGGATCGGATATCCCGTCCCAGACCTTGCCCACCCCGAACATGAGGCCGGCGAGCGCAGGCTTCATGCCCACCACTTCGGTGAGGAAAAACATGAACAGCATTCCCACGATAAGGAAGGCCCCACCGCCGTAGATGTCCCCGATGCCGAATCCTATGATGTTCCGGAGTTTGACCGGTCGTTCGACCTGTTCCATGCCCTGCCTCGCTTTAACCCTGTCGATGCGTGCCGTCCGAGGCGGCCGCCCGTACTCGCTCGAATAGTTGCCCATGGAGTGAGGCTTCCCGCCAGAACACCGGGGGCTCGCCGAGGGGCGCCTCCACCGTGGTCCTGCCACCACCCAGGCGCCGACCCGTCCAGAGATGGACCCAGCGGTCTTCAGGCAGGTCCACACGCCAGCTCCGAGCACCTCCCCGGAGGACCGGGGCGACCAGGAGGTCCCGTCCGTAGAGGTAGCTCGCCGGTCGGCCGCTTTGGGCGAAATCGTCCAGATAATGAAGGCTTGGGGAGCGGATGGGGGGCAGCCCCGTCGCTGCGTATTCCGCTGCGACCGCGCGGTGATAGTCACCGAGGGCAGCGTGAACCCGGGTCATCCGTGCGAAGTGCGCAAGGATGCCGGGGTCGGAGTCGAACTGGGCGTTGACCGGGGGATCGATGCCTTCGTGGGTTCGCATGACCTGCGTGAAGGCCGCGAATTCAGCAGATCGCAGGAGGAGTTCCCTGCTCCGCCGGATCCAGGCGACAGAAAGAAACCCACCTATGTCAAAGTGCCAATTCCCCACCCCCGACATGCCGGCCGAGATGCCGGCCGAGAGGACAGAAGGGAGGCCCGCGTCGCGCATGAAATTCACCATCTGGTCACCGGCCCAGAAAAGGGGAGCCTCTTTGGTCGAACCTGCCCAGCCGGAGCGGCTGAAGAACACGGCGCGCTCAGAGGTCCCCGCCGCTCCCGTCTCCGCAGCCGCTTCCTGAGCCGCTTCTTCGATAGCCTCACGGTTGAGCCGGGCCCATTCCAGGGGGTAGCGGTTGTGGACCAGTGCAGGGTCCTCGCCGGAAAAGAGCTGGCCGTCGGGTGGGAGGAATTCGCCGAAGTCCGACATCCATCCGTCCAGGCCGATGCCGAGCATGTTCTTTCTAATTATGCCCTTCATCCAGGTCCTGGCTCCGGGGTTCGACAGGTCGAGGAGGGAGACCGGGAAGGTAGTGGTCGTGGAAACCCAGTCGGCTCCGGCCTTGTCCTTCACGAGGAAGCCCCTGGCCGAGGCTTCGGCCCACTGTGGCGCATCGGTCGCCAGGAAGGGGTTGTTGTAACCGAGGAAGCGTATGCCGCGTGCGTGCAGTCTCCCTATGAGACCAGGAAGGTCGGGGTAGAGTTTCCTGTCGTAGTCCCAGTTCCAGAAAAGCTGCTTGCCATAGGCCGTCATCCTGATGCCCTGCCAGTCCTGGCACCACAGTGCTGCGACCTTGATGCCCGCAGCCAGGGCCCCTTCGAGCTTTTCCTCGACGACGGTACTGCCCCCCTGGACGCCCAGCCAGAGGCCCCCATAGGCCCAGTCCGGCAGTGCAGGCTGCCGCCCCAGGAGGGCGGTCATGCTACCCATCGTCGCAACACTGTCCTTTTCGAAACCCAGCACGAGGGCAGCGGGAAGCTCGTGGAAGGATAGCTCGCAGCGGTCCCTGCGACGGAAATCGAAGACCGAGTATGCTGTCGTCTCTGCGAGGCAGTAGAGATGGCCCGAGGTCACGAAGGAAGGCTGGGGAAAATAAGTGTGCTCGGTCGTGCCCCCGCGTCCCGAGTGGAGGTTGGCGAGAACTTTGACATAATTGGGACCACGTCCTACCCCGGACTCGGAGACCCACAGCGGGAAGCGCCTTCCCCGGAGGTCGGAGCCGGAAAACTGCTCGCCGCAGCCGTGGATGGCTTCGCCTGGCACGAGGGCGAGCCTGATCGACAGTCGGTTGCATCCCACCATCAAGGCACGGGGAACGATGCGAAGGCGCCCCTCGTCGATGGTGAACTCCAGGGTGGCGAGACCGGGAAACTCCAGGAGGGCGCGGTCCGGCGCCTCTACGGCGACACGCAGGGATGATGCCTCTCTCCAATCATGCCTGCGCTCGCTGCGGAGCCAGTACATGCCGTGCCTCATCTCGATTCTTCCGCTTCCCAGCCCCAGGCCCATGCAGGAGGACCCTGGGCCATGCCGGAGGACAACGCGCCCCTTGAAAGACAGGGTCAAGCCATCGCCTTCGCGATCAACGACGATCACTCCATCCTCCTGCGAAACGCCATCCACGGGCAGACTACCCCCAGAGGTCCTTGCCGTCAACAACGCAAGCATGGGAACGATAGACGAAAGGTGGAAGCCTATTCAAAGGCAGGAAGCATTGCTGGTGCTGGTAAGACCTGCCCGCCTCAGTAAAGGAAGCTCCCCTCCTCTGCGAGGCCACGGGGCTTTCCGCCGGTCGTGAGATTGATCGACAACTCCCACTCCTGTACCGACCGGGCTTTCAGCACGCTGCCCATGCCCCACAGCCTGGAAAGGTCGATGCGATCCATGGCCGCGCTCGCAGGTTCGGGGGCAATGTTGTATTGACCGTTCCAGCCAGAAGCATTCAGCCACATTCCGAGGAAGGGTACCCTGTCCTTGGGCCAAGCCATTCCGATGGTCAGTCCAGAGCCCGGATCGTGCAACATGCACCAGCCCTCGGGAACCCTTTCCGCAAACCAGTATTTCTGGTAGCACGAAGCTTCTCTGGCTGGCATGCGGTCCAGGCGAAGGGCCTTGCGCCCTCGGGGTTCCGCTTCCGGAAAGGCGAGGCTTTCACCGTAGTTTGGCAAGCTTGCGCCGGGTACGGCATTGATGATCCTGTCCATCCCGGACGGGACCACGAATTCCATGCCCTCTGTCGCGTTGAAGAGGGGATGGGCAGCCCAGATGTAATCGAGGGGATAGTCGGAGCCGCTGCTGAGCCGATATCGGGAGCGGAGACAGGAACCCTCGAGCAGGACTTCCTTTTCAAGGAGGTAGGGAAAGCGAAGACCTGCCACGCGCATTTTCAGCGAAGACCCAACTATGTCATGTTGCCATGGAAGGCTCCAGACCTCCCCGTGATCCGGAACCTCGACCCCGGACCAGGGCGCCGCTTCGTAGCGGCATGCCGAGATGCCGGGAAACATCTCGTCCATGCCCGAGAATTCGGCCTTGCCGTAGGCGTCGTCGTACGCTGTCCTCTGATAGGATGCTTCCGGGTTCTGCCACAGGGTCTCGGTGCCCGTGGGCTTGTGGACGAAGGAGGCGAGCTTGGCTCCCCACTGGGGCAGGATGACAGCGCGTGCCACAGCGTTCTCGAGCACAACCGCGTCCTGGTCCTTGTATCTTCCCTTCTCTGGCCCCGCCATTCCACCACCTCCTTCAGCCGCCTTCCGGCGGCCACTCATATCACAATTGTGCCTTTGCCGTATCGATGAACGCAAGCATGTTCTCGAGGGGGACGTCGCCTTCGACGTCGTGGGCCGGAGAGAATATGTAACCTCCGTTCCGGCCCGCCTCCAGCAGGCGTCGGGACTCGGCCCTCACCTCTTGCGGGCTTCCGTAGGGCAGGAGCCTCTGGGTGGACAGACCTCCGTGGAAGGCCAAGCTTCCCCGATGCCGGCGCATGAGGGCGTGGACGTCCATGACCTCAGGCTGGAAGGGATTGAAGCAATTAAGACCTATTGAGACCAGGTCGTCGAAGAGCTCGTCGACATCGCCGCAGGAATGGATCATCACCATCTTGCCCGCTTCACGGACGACCGAGTACATCCTTCGCAGTTCAGGGAAAATGTACTCCCGCCATTTTTCGGGGCCCATCTGGAGGCCGATCTGGGCACCCCAGTCATCGCCGAAGTAGACCGCATCGATGTCGTAGCCGAGGGCCTTCCTCACCTGCGAGATGTTGTAGTCAGCGATTGTCCGAAGAAGCTCCTTGACGAAGCCCGGGTCGTCATAGAAGTCCATCATGAGGTTTTCCATGCCGCGAAGGGTCCAGGCCCGTTCCCAGAGGGAAAAGCCTATCTGGAAGACCCTGAAGCGATCTCCGTAGCGGAGAAGCTTGCCCGGGATGTCGCGGAAAAAACGCTCGTCCAGGGGATCGGGAAAACTGTAGCCCCCGAGGCTTGGCTTGTCGAGCACGCAGCCGACGACCATGCCGATGTCCTTGTCGACGGAGCGATCCCACTCGACGCCGAAGACATCCCGGAGGCGGTCTTTCCCCACTTCCTCGAAAAAACCGATGTCACTTCCGAGCTTGAGGAGATGGTTGCCCACCGCCTCGTTCAGGTCCTCGGGATCGCGCTTCGGACTTCCTGCCGGGACCGACTCGGGGAAATAGTGCCCTTCGAGTTTTTCCCTGGCCTCCTGCGTAAAGCCGAAGGACCAGGGGACATGGGGCGGCCTTTGGTGCGAGAGCGCAACTCTGACGACATCCCTCCGCGTCATTTCACCCGATCCTTCGGAAAGCCACTGGCTCAACAGCCATAGTATTCGTCCATCGCCTCATACATGGCAATCGCGTTTTCCGGAGCTGTTCCGAACTGGATGTTGTGTGCGGGACCGGGAATGAAGCCCCCGCCGGCACCGAGGGAATCGAGGACGTACTTTACCTCGTCCTTGACCTGCTGGACGGTGGACCTCGGAAGGACCTGCTGGACGTCGATCCCTCCGGAAAAGCAGAGGTCCTTCCCGAACTCGGCCTTGATCTCGTGCGGCACCATGCCCTTGGCGCTGGTCTGGACCGGATTCATTATATCTACACCCAATTCGGCGAATTCCCTGTAGAGCGCCCGCGCTGCCCCGCAGCTGTGGAACTCGACCTTCAGGCCATAGGAATGGGCGAGGTCGGTGAAGCGGCGGTACTGGGCGGCATAGAAACCGCGGAAAACCTCGGGGCTTGCCAGCAGGCCCTCCTGCATGCCCCAGTCGTCGGCTATATGAATTGCGACGACATTTTTCCCTATGTAGGGCTTGACGGTCTCAAGGAGGCGCTTGAAGTACTCGTAGCCGAAATCCGCTATGTTCCTGATGATGGCCTCGCCTACCTTGGGGTTCAGCGAGAAATCGGTAAGGACATTCTCCATCCCCCGGACTTCCCAGGAAAACCAGCCAATTGCGAGATATCCGACCATGAAGGGATAGTCTGGATAGGCCTTTATGCCCGGAAGGACACTCTCGTAGTCGAACCATTCGGCCTTCGGCCAAGGGTGGCGGTCGACCTCCGCCACGGTCTCGGCTTCGGCCAGGGGGTAACCTATCGTTTCGGTATAGGATCCACCTCCGTTTCGATAATACATGAGCCGCTGCCTCGAACCCCACATGTTTTCGAAGGTACCGTCCTCATACTTCCTGGGTTCGGGACCGATGTATTCGGGTTCCCAGGACTTCCCCTCCATGCCCGAGCCCTGGAAGCGGTAGTCGATGTCGAATTTCCCGTAGAGGATCTCGTCGAGTCCCATTCCAAGGTGATCGATCAGGCTTTTCGTGAACTCTCCTGTCCCGAGATAGAATCTCGGAAGCCGGTCATAGCTCGTACGGGCCATGGCCGCCTTCCACCGTTCCAGGTGGGTCATCTTCGCGTTGACTGCCATCGTTATCCATTCCCCTTTAGTATGCTGCGAGCCGCATGGCGGTCTTCACGTAGGCTTCGACGTTCTTTTCAGGAGTGCCGTATTCGAGGAAATCTGCCGGCTGCATTATGAACTTGCCGCCGGGCTTGCCTGCGAGCATCACCGCTTCGGTGGCCTTGATGACATCGTCCACACTGCCGTTTTGAAGGACGTTTACCTGGTCGATGCCTGCCAGCATGACATAGGCGCCGCCTGAGCGCCGCTTGGCTTCGGCAAGGTTCGCGTCTCCGAGCGGGGCAGGGGAGAAGGGTTCGACTATTTTGGCCCCGAGATCCTTGTAGGACTCCACGAGGTTCATTATCTGGCCGCAGTTGTGGTACATGGCCGGCGTGCCGTTCTTCTGGACGAAATCGATGTACTTCTTCTCGTAGGGCAGGATGTACTGGTCATAGGAGGGTCGCCCGAGGAAGCCGCCGGGGACGTTGCCGCCGACGCAATGCACGTCGACGCCCGCGTCGTCGAGGGCCTGGGCGTAGGGCAGGCTCCGCTCGTAGGCGAAGGTGATGAG